>NZ_OZ032162.1:1532440-1838929 GCF_964026565.1 Rickettsia endosymbiont of Ceutorhynchus obstrictus | reverse complement strand
GTTACTACTAAATAACTATATTAAATATATTCTTTATAGTTGTATATGGGAACGATATTATGTAGATTAATTCTTTTCAACATAGTTATCAACAAAATTCTTTTTCAAATTACCTTAAGTTATTTAGTGATTATAATAATTATTCACATAAATTTACAGTAGCTTCTATATAGTGGATAACTAAGTGTAAGATTTGTTTATACCTCTTGAGAACTGTATTTTACAAAGCATTTGGGTATTTATTCACAATTTTATCCACAAATTAACCACTAAAGAAAAATTAGTACTGAAAAGCTTTATCCAATAAGGGTTTAGAGCTTATTTTGATGGAAATTAATACAATAATAAGAAGTTATTAAGAAAATTATCCACAATAACATATGCAACCCATGACAAAGCTGATTATTCACCTTGTTTCAGACTCTTCCGTACAAACTGCTAAATATGCAGCAAATTCTGCTCTTGCTCAATTTGCTACTATTAGACCAAAATTATATCATTGGCCGATGATTAGAAATCTAGAATTATTGAAAGAGGTATTAAATAAAATTGACTCCAAGCACGGTATGGTTTTGTACACTATTGCAGATCAAGAATTACGTAAAACATTAATGAAATTTTGTTATGAGCTAAAAATTCCGTGTATTTCGATAATAGGTAAAATTATTAAAGAAGTGTCGGCATTTTCAGGAATAGAAATAGAAAAAGAACAAAGTTATAGATATAAATTCGATAAGACCTATTTTGATACGGTTAATGCTATTGATTACGCTATTAGGCATGACGACGGGCAAATGCTTAGCGAACTAGCAGAGGCCGATGTTATTTTAATAGGACCCTCGAGAACTTCAAAAACCCCTACTTCCGTATATTTAGCTTATAACGGCTTAAAAACGGCAAATATCCCTTATGTTTATAACTGCCCTTTTCCTGATTTTTTGGAAAAAGTTACCGAGCAATTAGTAGTAGGACTTGTTATTAATCCTAATAGACTTATTCAAATACGTGAGGCACGAATGAATCTATTACAAATTAATGAAAATACTAACTATACGGATTTTAAAATAGTTCAAGAAGAATGTTTAGAAGTTAAAAGAATTTGTCAGCAGAAAAATTGGCCGGTAATAGACGTATCGACAAAATCAATAGAAGAAACAGCGGCCTTAATAATGAAGATATATTATAATCAAAAAAAAACTATCTATGCAAAATAAAAAATTTTCATTATTTACAACTATGAAAGGGTGCCTTATAATTTGAGTTTAGGTAAAGATGTCATTCCCGCGCAGGCGGGAATCTAGAAAAAACACTTTTCTGTCATCCTGAATTTATTTCAGGATCTACTAAAAAAAGATGCTGAAACAAGTTCAGCATGACAAGGACTGGATTCCCGCCTTCGCGGGAATGACATCAAAAATTTGAGCCAGGCAACAAAGCCTCCGGTCGCTCGCCATGACGATTCTGGTAACCATGCAACAAGGACGTGCGAGAACGATATCGAAAATTTAAAAATCAAGGTAATTATGGCAAATAACGTAACGGACAAGTCTTTTGAAGAAGAAGTATTAAAATCCGATCTACCGGTATTGGTTGATTTTTGGGCAGAATGGTGCGGTCCATGTAAGATGCTAACACCGATAATAGAACAATTAAGCCAAGAATTGCAGGGTAAGGTAAAAATTCTAAAAATGGATATTGAAGAGAATCCGGAAACACCTTCAAAATACGGAATACGTAGTATCCCGACGCTGATCCTGTTTAAAGAAGGTAAACAAGCCGATATTAAAATAGGCGCGTCAGAAAAAAAATCTATTTTAGAATGGATTAATAAATCTATTTAATACTAATTAGCGTTATTATGTTACCTAAACATTCAAATGTATTTATAGAAATAACGGATGGTTGCGTTGAAGGGATTGACACCAGAAAACGAGCACAAGGGTTAAAACATTTTTTTTTAGGCAAAGGAGAATTATTTTCTTTAAATATTCCTATATTACATGATATTAATTTTTCTTGTTATCAAGGGGAAAAAATAGCTTTTATCGGTAGTAACGGTTCCGGTAAAAGCTCTCTTCTAAAGGTAATAGCGGGAATTTACCCGTTAAAATCCGGTAAAATAAAAGTTCACGGAAATATTGCGGCAATTATTGATATGGGAGTCGGTTTTGAACCTGAGCAAACGGGTCGTGAAAATATTAAAATGCTGATGCTATATAGTAACATGTTAGATAAATATAGCAAAAAGGTTGAGCAAGAAATTATAGAATTTTCCGAGCTTGGTAGTAAAATTGATTTACCGATAAAAAATTATAGTTCCGGAATGCTATCACGCCTTGCTTTTTCGGTATCAATATTTCAAAATCCTCAGATTCTTTTACTTGACGAAATTTTTGCGGCAGGTGATAATTATTTTATAGAGAAGTCACTTAGTTTGATGAAAAATAAATTTAAAAATACGCCTATTTCAATAATCGTCAGTCATCAAGAAGATATTATTAAGGATAATTGTAATAGATGTATTTTATTACAAGAGGGTAGTATTGTCGGTGACGGTGATCCGACTGAAATATTTAAAATTTTTAATAGAGAAACTCATACATGATAAAGTATTTTTTTTCCAAAAAATACTGGCGATCAGTAATATTATTAGTTAAAACTTCTATAAGCCGCCAAAATAAAGATTCTTTTTTGGGTTCTTTATGGAGTTTGATACAGCCTTTTGTCCATATAATGGTAATTTCTTACTTTTTTGCTTTTCTATTAAAACAGCCAAGGGAATTCATGATAATGAATTTAGTAGGAGGTATCCCTTTATGGACTTTTATAGTAAGTAGCCTAACTATCTCATCAAATTCACTAGTAACGCGTGATCAAATAGTTAAAAAGGTCGGAATTTCAAAAACTTTCTTTCCGGTAGCTGATAGTTTAGCGCAAGTTTACAATTTAATTTGTTCATTCTCGGCGATGTATTTTGCGTTTATTTTATTATTTCCGGAAAAATTTAGTTGGCAAATAATTTTTATGCCGATCCTTATATTACCGTTAATAGTCTGCGTAGTTAGCGGTTCTATTGCGGTGGCGTTTTTAACTCCCTATATCCGAGATATTCCACAGATATTAAACGTTATTTTAAGTGTAGTTTACTGGACTATTCCGATCATCTATCCGTATTCTATGATACCGGAATCTAAAAAGATATTCTTTGAGCTTAATCCGTTCTTTTTGGTTATTAGACCGGCGCAGTCTTTAGTAAGTGAAGGAAGATTACCGGATTTAATACTAGTTATTAAATCTATTATAGTGGCATTTATTACCGTTTGTATAAGCTATCTTATCTATAAACGCTTTTCTAAAAAAGTTATTTATTACTTATGAAGCTCAGTTTTAATCTAGATTTTAACAATTTAGATTTAGAAGGTCTTAAAAAATTAGATCAGATATTTTTAAGTTTTCTTCTTGAAGGTGATAAGTCTCTATATAACGATATTTTATTTTTGCGATCTAATTCTCATTGTATAGCTACAAAGCATTATTCAGATTTTTTATTAAAAATTGCACCTTTTTTAGACGATTTTTTAGCTGAATTATTTAATATTTCTAAAGCGGTTAGTGAATTAAGACAGCAGCATAAAGAATTTGACGTAATTTATGAATGTAAGAGGAAATTCATTCAACGTTATGCGTTAAAGAAATATCCTATCGAAAAAATAAAAGAAATTGATTTTGAGAATATTTTTACGGCATTAACTAAGCTTTTAGGAGAAAATTTTACTTCCAAAGAATTTGCCAAGCAAGTAATTAAATGGCAATTAGAGGAAGAGAAGTTTTCAAAAGAATTAGATGTAGCAGCTCAGTATGCGGTGTGTAGGGTTTATGGTGAGGAATCGGAGAGTGGTTCATCATTCTCCGTCATTGCGAGGAGATGCGATAGCATCGACGTGGCAATCCAGAAAAATAATAATTTCACCACTTGGAATGTTAAGTCCTCTTTAGATTGCCGCGTCGGTACTTACGTACCTCCTCGCAATGACGAGAGTGTATTATTCACCATCCCCCAAAAACTCGATAAAGATAACCTAATCGACCCTAAAAAAATAGCGAAATATCAAACAAACGTCAGAGAGGGTTTTGATTATTTCGATCCTTCTATTAATTTAAATGCAGCTTTAAATCATGCTCATTATTGCATTTATTGCCATAAACAAGAAAAAGACTCCTGTTCTAAAGGTTTTGTCCGCAATCGTCATTGCGAGGAGGCACAAAGTGCCGACGCGGTAATTCAGGAAAATTATAGTCATACTGAACTTGTTTCAGGAGCTAATAAAGAGATGCTGAAACGATTTCAGCATGACGAGATGGATTCCCGCCTGCGCTGGAATGACATAAGAGAAGGCGGGGATGACATAAGGGAATGCGGGAATGGCATAAAAAGGGACAGGAATGACATCCAAAAACAAGGCTGCCCGTTAAAACAAAAAATTTCCGAGATGAATTACGTTAAAGCGCAAGGCTTTAATTTAGCGGCTCTGGCGATTATTGTTATCGATAACCCGATGGTGGCAGCTACGGGTCATAAAATTTGTAATGATTGTGCAAAATCTTGTATTTATCAAAAACAAGAACCGGTAAATATTCCGTTAATTGAGTCAAATATTTTAGAAGAAACGCTTAATTTACCTTACGGGCTTGAGATATATTTACTCCTTACCCGTTGGAATCCTCTGAATATTATTGTTCCTTTGCCGCAAGAATCAACCGGCTATAATGTTTTAGTCACGGGGCTGGGTCCGGCGGGCTTTAGCCTTAGTTATTATTTATTACGCTCCGGTCATAATGTGGTCGCGATAGACGGCTTAAAAATTAGCCCCCTGCCTTTTGATGTTAATGAACCTGTAAAATATTGGGCTGAATATAAACAGCGATTATCAGAAAGAATCCCGAAAGGTTTCGGCGGAGTAGCAGAATACGGAATTACTAGCCGGTGGGATAAAAATAATTTGGATATATTACGGTTAATATTAGAACGAAATAATAATTTTAAATATTACGGTGCGGTGCGCCTTGGCAGTAATATAACCACCTCCCAAGCGTTTGAACTCGGTTTTGATCATATAGCTTTTTGCAGCGGAGCAGGACAGCCTAAAATTCCGGAAACGGATAATTTTACCGCAAATTTTATGCCCAAGGGAGTTAAAACGGCTTCCGATTTTCTTATGACGCTGCAAAGTAGCGGAGCATTTTTAGAGAAATCTATTACTAATATGGTAATTAGGATGCCGATAGTGATAATTGGCGGCGGGCTTACTTCTCTCGATGCGGCAACGGAAAGTTTTTATTACTATAAAATGCAAGTAGTAAAGTTTTTTGCTAATTATGAGTTAGCGGTTAAAAAACACGGCAAAGCTTATGTCGAAAAAGATTGGACATTAGAGGACAAAGAAATAGCCGAGGAATTTATTAGCCATGCAAAATTATTTAAAGAAGCAAATAGCCGCCAAGCGATAAGAGAAATTTTTACTAAGCTCGGAGGAATTACTATTTATTATCGCGGAGAGTTAAAAAATTCCCCTGCTTATAAATTAAATCATGAGGAATTACTGCATGCTATGGCGGTAGGCATAAATTTTGTCGAAAATATGCAGCTGCGCGCTATTAACGTTGATAAATATGATTATGTTGAATCTGTGGAATATCGATGTCATACCCGCTCTCAATGTCATTCCCACGAAGGCGGGAATCCGGAAAAAATGTATATGGATTCCCGCCGTTGCCGGAATGACATTATACAGCTAAATTCAGAAAGATTTAGACAATGTGAATTTAAAGGTGAGCCTGCGCAGCGTATAATAATACGTGAGCACAGGCGAATCCAGAAAAATTCGCTTGTATCAAGCGATCGAGATGACGCTGTACAAGTACAAGCCAGAACCGTGATTATGGCAGTCGGCACTGAAAATGCAGAAATAGAACCGCAAGAAGAAAGATATAGTTACTTTGGTGATTGTGATCGAAAATATGCCGGCAGTGTAGTTAAGGCACTTGCTAGTAGTAAAGAAGGATATGAAAATATAAATAAGAGACTGGATGCCGTGGCGGGGTCACGGAATGACAAACTTTTCAGGTTAGCCGAGTATACAGGGGATTATAAGGAGTTTTTTGGAAAGCTTGATTATTTATTAAATAGTAAAATTGAAAAAATAAATATTTTATCGGATAAAATAGTCGAGTTAGTAATCCACTCGCCGCTAGCTGCGCAAAATTTTAAGCCGGGGCAATTTTTCCGCCTACAAAATTATTCGGATGACGTAACCAAATTAATGGAGCCGTTAGCGCTTACCGGTGCGTATGTTGATTTGGAGAAAAATTTAATTCATTTAATAATTCTCGAAAGTGGGCAGTCTAGTAATTTATGTAGGCATCTTTCCATAGGTGAATCTATTGCTTTGATGGGACCCACCGGCGCGCCGACCGAAATATTAAAAGATAGTAATGTAGTGCTAGTCGGCGGCGGGCTTGGTAATGCAGTATTGTTAAGTATCGGTCAAGCTTTGAAGAAAAATAATTGCCGAATTACCTATTTTGCCGGTTATAAGAAATTAGCCGATAGATTTTATGCAGAAAAAATTGAAGAAATAGCGGACAGAGTAATTTGGTGTTATGAGGAGGAACAAAAATGTCATTCCCGCGCAGGCGGGAATCTATGCATCAAAGGCACCGTGATAGACGGCATTAAATATGTGCAAAATCAAAAAGCGGAATTTCCTCAAATAGATAGGATAATAGCTATCGGTTCTGCCGAGATGATGGAAGCGGTAAGTAATATAAAGGATGAAGTATTCGGTAAAAGTGCCGAATTGATCGTTAGCGTTAATGCTTCAATGCAATGTATGATGAAAGGAGTTTGCGGGCAATGCGTGCAAAAAGTTAAAGGCGATAAAAGTTATATTTTTGTATGTAGCTGCCAAGATCAAAATGCTGAGATAATTGATTTTCCAAGCCTAAAAAATCGATTGCAACAAAATTCCTTACAAGAAAAATTACAAAAATTAGAATAAATGCAAGCAGTATATACTAAATTAACGCGAACTATGGATAAGAATTATCCATAGTTCGCGTTAATTTATATACGGAATTTTTCATGAACGATTTGACCGCCGTTAGTAAGTAGCATTTGTTGCACTAATTCATCGTCGATATTAAATTTACCGTTCTGAAATGCATAAATTAATAAATTATATAAATTTTTAGAATATAATTTAGAAGCGTCAGTCGCGATCTTGCCGGCTAAATTTGACAATCCTATTATCGTAACGCCGTTTTTAACAATAATTTGGTCGAATTTTGAACCTTCAACATTGCCGCCGGTAGAAGTTGCAATATCAACAATTACCGTGCCGTATTTCATGGAAGCAACCATTTGCTCCGTGACTAATATAGGTGCTTTTTTCCCCGGAATCTGTGCCGTAGTAATAACTATATCGTAATTTTTAATTATTTTTGCTAAGAATTCTTCCTGTTTAACTTTGTCATCACTTGACGCTTCCGAAGCATAACCAGATTTATCTTGCAAATCATTACTTAGTTCCGGCGAGACAAATTTTGCTCCCAAACTTTCTACCTGCTCTTTTGTTGCTATTCGTACATCATAGCCGGCAACGGCGCTACCAAGCCTTTTAGCGGTGGCAATAGCTTGCAATCCTGCAACGCCGATGCCAAGCACCAGCGTTTTACACGGTGTGATTGTGCCGGCTGCCGTCATCATCATCGGGAAGCCCCTAGTGAAATGATAACTTGCTTCAATTACGGCTCTGTAACCGGCTAAATTACTTTGAGATGATAAAGCATCCATATTTTGTGCTTTAGTAATCCGCGGTACTAACTCCATAGCAATACCGATCAGATTTTTTTTTGCTAATTGCGCAAGATAATCATGATTTAAATAAGGAGATAATAGTCCGATAATAATTGCGTTTGGTTTGGCAAATACTAGTTCACTATATTTATCAGTTAAAGGCGATGGCTGTACTTTTAATATAATGTCGGCATCTGAAATAATCTCAAGAGGAACTGCCGAAATTTTTGCTCCGACATCGCTATAGTCTTTATCTAAAAAACCGGCAAGCAAGCCGATTTCCTTTTCCACTACAACCAAAAAGCCTTTTTTAACCAAAAGCCCTGCTACTTCAGGGGTAATAGCGGTACGCGTTTCATTCTCGGCTCTTTCTTTTAAGGCAGCAATTTTGGCGGTAATTTTCATAAAATATTTAAGTTTGAATTATATATCGGTATTGTGTATACTAGGCTAACCTAGGAAATTGAGATTTATGTCCTTCCTAGCGGCGGCGGGCGTTGCTGCTTGGCTCTAAAATTAATAAAAAACCCGTCATTGCGAAGCCACGAAGTGGCTGCGGCAATCCAGGCTATCCCGAATTATATTCGGGATTTAATTAGAATACTAAACAAGTTTAGTATAAAAATATGTTTATACCGGATTGCCGCGTCGGGACTACGCCCCTCCTTAGCTCAGACGATTCCGGTAGCCATGCAACAACGCCGCTGCGGCGGGAAGCCGGCACTTTAAAGCATTTCTTTACATTGTAAAATAAAACACCTAAATATCAAAATGAAAAAACTATTTTCTTTAATTATTCTTTGTTTCTTGGTGAATATATCTACCGCAAGTGCCGTAAATAACGAAGCTATTTCACAATTTAAAACATATTTACGCGAAATAAAATCCGTAGCCATAGATTTTACTCAAGAAGATTCGCACGGCAATAAAGCCGACGGGAAATTATTAATAAATAAGCCTCATAAATTTCGTTGTAATTATTATCTACCTTTTCCACTTGTTATTATCGGCAATAAAAATTACGTATCGGTATATGATTATGATATGCAACAAGTAAGCCGAGTTAAGACGACTGAAAATATATTTAATTTTTTGTTAGAAGATAAAGAAGGGTTTGACAAGCATTTCACTTTTAAATCGGCAATAGATAAAGACAATATTTTTAAAATTACCATTTATCATAGTTTAACGGAACGTCGTAGCGAGATCACTTTTAATAAGTCTACGAAACAGCTGCAAATGATGAAAATATTTGAAGACGGCAATATTATTACTATTACATTCAATAAAATCGTTAAAGTACAAAAATTTGCCGATGATTTATTTAAGCTAAGAAGCCCTGAAATATTCGGTCCGCCGGAGCGATTAGATAAATCTGCGATAGAAAAAAAATATGCTGTTGTTAGTTAATACTTGTTTCTTTAAAACAAACAAGTTATGTTATTTATGCTAGCGGTGGGCATTGGTTTTATTCAGGTGGTCAGGTTCGGAAGAAAGCAGCCAAAGTAAGATTTAGTGGGTCACTGCTAGTAGTATACTGCTCGCCTTTCAAGAATTGGTCGGGATGTCATTCCCGCGTGGGATAGGCTTTGTTGCAACCACTTCGTGGCTTTGCAATGACGTTTGGGTAATCCGCATAATGAAGTTGCGTACGCAATACCAAAAAGTTTTAACTGTGAAATCATCCGTTCAATATATTCCTTTTGCTAGAAAATATCGTCCTAGCAACTTCTTTGAGCTGCAAGGGCAAGAAGTATTAGTAAAAATTTTAAGCCATACTATTCTTAGTAATCGGCTTGCTCAAGGTTATCTTTTAACAGGTATTCGAGGAGTCGGTAAAACTAGCTCGGCACGTATTATTGCCAAAACCGTTAACTGCACCGACTTAATTACCGAAGGCGTAAATATTAGAACATGTGAGCTATGTTCTAATTGCATCAGCTTTAATAACCATAACCATCCTGATATAATCGAGATTGATGCCGCAAGCCGCACTAGCGTTGAGGATATACGTAAAATAATAGAATCGGCTGAATATAAACCTTTGCTCTCGCAATATAAAATCTTCATTATCGATGAAGTGCATATGCTTTCTAAAGGTGCTTTTAACGCACTACTTAAAACTTTAGAGGAGCCGCCGCCTCATATAATATTTATTTTTGCGACCACCGAAGTACAAAAAATTCCTTCTACTATTATTTCAAGATGCCAAAGATATGATTTAAGAAGGCTAACATTTGAGGAAATTTTCAATTTACTTACCTTTATTGCAGATAAGGAAGGTTTAAAAGTAGAGCCTGCAGCTTTAAAAATAATTGCCGCCAAATCCGATGGGTCAGCAAGAGATGCGGTTTCTATTTTAGATCAAGCTGCCGGTATGTCGGCAAAGTCGGACAGTTTAATCACTTGCCAAATGATTAACCGAATACTTGGGTTAGTCGATATTGCCGTTATCATAGAATTTTTTAATTACATAATTAATAGAGACGTAACAAGCGCCATTACCTTAGTGGATAAACTCTATATGTCTTCCGCTAATCTTGAAATTTTTATTGAATCGGTAGCGGATTTTATAGCTTATCTTAATAAGATAAAAATGTTACCTAATTATAGTTTGCCGATATATGAATCTTTTAGCGAAATTAAAGATATTTTAGCTAAAATTAGTTTCTCGCGTTTATCGGTTCTTTGGCAGATATATAGCAAAGCTATTCAGGAGGTTAAAATTTCCTATAATCAATTAACTGAAACGGAGATGCTAGTAATAAAATCTATTTATTCCCAATCTCTGCCGTCTATGGAGGAGCTAGCAAGTGTTAGCACCCCTGTTAATACTCACCAGGTACTTCAGATTAAAGAAGATTATAAAATTATAGATTTCCTTAAATATCTCCATCAAAGTAATGAAATGGAAATTTATTATTTATTATTAAATGAAGTTGAAATAAAAAGTTTTGCTAATAATAAACTAAGAATCGTCGGTCCTAATATTACTAGCAAAGTAAAACAACAAATTAGCGAATTGCTATTTAGTTGGAGCAACGAACAATTTGAGGTGCTAGTTACTAAACAGTTAGAAATTCAAAATTTAAAAAGTCAATTAACTAACAAAATAGAAGCAAGTAAAGACTTAGAATTAATTAAAAAACATTTTCCAAGTGCAATAATTTCGGATATATTGCTTAAAAATTAAAGGGTAAAATTATGGTAAATATTAATCAGTTTTTTAAACAAGCTCAAGTAATGCAAAAGAAAATGCAGGAAGCTCAAGAGCAGATGGCAAATACTAAATATACCGGTAAAGCAGGCGGCGGGCTTGTAGAAATAGTTGCAACAGGGCGCGGGGAAATTGAAAAAGTTTCAATAGATGCATCTTTATTAAAGGAAGAAGAAAAAGAAATTTTAGAGGATTTAATCAAGGTTGCTATTAATGATGCAAAGCAAAAATGTGATCAGGATTCTCAGAATTCTTTATCAGGCGCTTTAGACGGCTTAAATTTGCCGCCCGGCTTTAAAATGCCGTTTTAAGTAAATAACCCGATAGTTTCAATATTGCTAATTCTTAGCTTAAAAAATCGATCTTCCGCCTTTTTTACTAAAGCCGATATGAGTTTGCTCAAGTTTTTTAATCAGCTTGGGGGAATATGTTTTTATATCACGCGGTTTACCGCCTTCATATTTTTTAGCTAAATCCATTCCTCCCTTTATCATATTATAAGCAAAGTTCATTTTTTTTGTTTCGCCTGCTATTCTTTTGGGATTCATAAACATATAAATTTGATAAACAGCGAAACTTTTCATCAACCGTTTTAAATTTATTCTAGATTCCTTGCTAATGCCTTGCAGTTTATCTTTTGGATTAGCAAGTCCTTTGGTAGCATCCTTGACAAGCTTAGAATGTTGTTGCATTAAATAATTACTTACATCGGCAACATTTTTATTAATAACTTTCTCATTAATTTTAAAGTTGAAATTTTTCATCCCGCCAAAATACTTACGAATCAATAAAATAATTTGTGATTGTAATTTAGTTAAATCCATAGTTTGTTCATTTAAAAGTGCTAGTATCTGTTCGATATCTTGCTCAAATTGCTCATTCCCGCTAAGTTCTTCAAAGATTTTTTCCGCTTCTTCGGATTCAAGTTCATATTCATCGCTAATACCTACTAAAGCTTCTTTTATTTGGTCAGCGAATTTTTTAACTTCTTCCGGATTTTTTTTAACTTCTGCCATATTTATCTTTATTAGCTATAGTTAAACTTATAGTAATATTTTATTTAAGTATGTCTACAAAAAAACGTCAATTATAAATTATTATAATATATTTATTGAAAGGTATAGTTGGGAAGAGTTGTGGTTTATGGTCATTCCTGCGTAGGTGTATGAGTGTCAACTTAAGCGATAAAGGTCTATAAAGTCCATCATTGCGAGCGACTGAAGGCTTTGTTGCATGGCTACCGGAATCGTCATTGCGAGGAGGGACGTAGTCCCGACGTGGCAATCCAGGCTATCCCGAATTACATTCGGGATTTAACTAGATTGCCACGTCGGGACTACGTCCCTCCTCGCAATGACGGACTTTATGGATTTTTATCGCTTAAGTTGATACCCATACGCGTAGAGGCGTTGTTGCATGGCTCGAATTTTTGATGTCATTCTAGCTAAAAGCGGGAATCCAGAAAATATTTGAAGGTAACAATCAGGAGTTAAGTTTTTTAAATTAATTAGAAACCTGCATAGAATTTAACTTATTACATAATTTATAAATAGCTTGCTCCGTGCTACTAATTTTTCTATTCACCATTTTCAATAATTTTTCCGAAGATTTTTCGGTCACTTGAATTGATGAATGTAGCTGCTCCGCTAAATTTTTAAGAGAATCTTGAAGTTCAATAAAAGATTTTTTAAATTGCTCTTTAATTGAGATAGAAGACTCTTCAAGTTCTTTAATTTTTAAACAAAGATTTTCTATTAATTGATCTACTTTATTTTGCATTAAATTTAGCTGCTGCTTACGTCCGTCGGCAAGATAGCTAAAAGTTTCTTGCATTTTTGCCTGTATTCTTACTTTTGCCGTACGATCTAGCTCCCATACTAAACCTACTTTACTCATTAAGTATATTATCCACTTATGAACGTCAAAATGGTACCATTTTACGCCGTTACGATAATCCGATGGAAAAGCATGATGGTAATTATGCCAATTCTCTCCTAATAAGAATAAAGCCATCCACCAAACATCTCCGGCTGTTCCTTTATAGTATTTCTTACTACCGGCAAAATGGCATAAAGAATTAACGCAGAAAGTTGCTTGCTGTTGCAAAGCTCTACCTATCCCGATAAATAGAAACGCCATATAGGCTGATGCAAGCGTTCCGCCGATTAAATAACCGATAAATAAAGGCACAATAACATTCATAAAAACAGCTATTTGCCAATAATATTTTAATTGCCATTTTAATAGTTTATTTCTACCGTGCTTTACCCATGTTATGCGATCAATAGATTTGTAGCTACCTTCTCCGATAAGCATCCAACCGAGATGAGACCATAAAAACCCCATTAACTTACTATCAAATTTTGAAGGACTATGAGGATCTTGAGCTTTATCGGTATAAGCATGATGTTTGTAATGATTTGATGCCCACGATAAAGCCGGTCCTTGCAGCGTTCCTGCCGACAGCATGACTAAAATAAACTCTACAAATTTATTTATTTTAAAGGCGTTATGTGACCATAATCGATGTAAACCGACTCCTACCGTAATGTTGTAAATATAATAACTACTAACCGTTAAAGTAATTTCAGTCCACCCTATTGCGTAATTAGTCCAGTATTTTATCAAAAGTAATATAAGTAAAAGAGGGTAAAAAATTAAAGCAAATAACGCAGGCTTATTGATTTTACTTAGCATAACTCAACCTAAATTAGTTTAGTAATAAGTTTCTTTTATCAAGTTATATTAACATATTTATCGGCATGACACAAAGGAATTCTTAATTTCAATATATTATTTAGTAAATTAATTGCCCTAGCGCATAGTTATATTTCTTCGCTATCGCTATTTTGCAGGTTAAGACCATAACCGACAAAACGTACCGTTTTTATAAATTTTTTTTCCTCGCCGATATCACCTAGTGCCTCTCTGATCCTGTTTATATGGACGTCTATAACACGTGGATTAAAATCTTTATCGTCTTCCCATAAATATGTTATCATTTTTTGACGAGAAAAAATAGTCGTTGGAAATTGTAGGAAAAGTTGCAAAATTTTAAATTCCGTAGGACCGAGCCGAACAATCTTACCGTTTTTATAAAGTTTTTGGGTATTTAGATCGATATTTATATTTTTAAATTTAACAACATTATCTTGCAAAATCGTTTTAGAACGCCTTAATAAATTTTTTATCGTATTTATTAATTGATCTGAAGAGAAAGGCTTGTGCAAAAATGAAATAAGATTATCCATTTCAGTCTGACTTAAATTTGATTCTTTTGAGGCGGATAGAAAAATTATCGGTATTTTTAATAATTTATCGACTTTTCTAATTGCGGTTATTACCACCGCCGGCTCCTCCTGCAATTGCATACTGATTATAATTATAGCCGGTGTAATAGCAAGAGAAAGTGCTTTTTCTAGAGTATTAGCTTTTATTATATCAAATCCTGCTCTCTCGATAATATTATATAAAGAAATATTGATATTTTCTTTATGTTCGATGATTAAAACTTGAGGCAGTAATTTATCAAGCACTTAAAGTAATCTCCATTAAATATAGTTAATTATACTCAAAAATTGCCTTATTGAAAATTTTATTTAGGCATTTTTAAGTTATTATAGCAAATTATAAAGGCTTTATAGCAAATTTTATACAAAAAGAAATCAAGAAATATTATTTTAGTTAAAGATAATACTTGAATTAAATAGTTTTAATTGTTATAAATAACCTTTATTTTTAAGTTTGCTTGCTGGAGATTCTTATATATTATGAGCTTTTACGAATCAATTTTTATAGTACGTCAAGATGTATCGCTAAATGATATAGATAAAATTACCGATGATTTTGTTAAAATTGTTAAAGATAATAAAGGTACCGTTGTTAAAACCGAATATTGGGATTTAAGAACTTTGGCCTATAAAATAGGTAATAACAAAAAAGGACATTATATCTTTTTAGGTTTAGACACTAGTTCGGAAGTAATAAAAGAATTAGAAAGAAAAATGCGACTTAACGAAAATATTATTAGATTCCTTACTATTAAAGTGGAATCAATTAGTAGTGAACCTTCACCGATATTAAAAAATCACAATGTAGAAAATGAACCGGTGATTGACGTAACGGTTAGTAAGGATTAGTTTTAAAATATCATAGAATTACTTAAGGTAAAGAATGTTAGGAAATAACCTAGGAGAAACAAGAAATCGAAAAATTGGTGAAAAACCTGCTAAAAAAGTATTTTTTAGAAGACGTAAAGGGTGTCCTCTTTCTGTTCCCGGCACACCGAGTATTGATTATAAAAACCCTGATTTACTCGTAAAATTTTTGTCTGAAGGTGGAAGAATGTTACCGAGTAGAATCACAAATGTTTGTGCAAAAAAACAAAGAAAATTAAAAAATGCTATTAAAGTCGCAAGAATTTTAGCATTATTACCTTTTGTATTTCAAATTTAAATATACTGTTTTTCGATGTCATTCTAGCTAAAGGCGGGCCTTGTTGCATGGCTCGAATTTTTGCAAAGTGTTTCGGTATGACACCGTACTTATAATAACCATAATACGGTAAATTATTAGCCATGCAACAACGTCTGCAGTTGCTCGCAATGACGATCTCTTAGACACTCATGAGCAACCGCGGGAATGATATCGATCCAAACTCTTCAGGATAGCTGAAGAACAACTATAGGGTAACTGAAAGGTATTAAATGGAAATTATTTTAATTAAGCCGGTAAGAAAATTAGGAAGAATCGGTGAAATTCTTAAAGTAGCCGATGGATTCGGTCGTAATTATCTTCTACCGCAAAAATTGGCAGTTAGAGCTACTGAACTCAATAAAGAGTTAATTGTTCAACAAAAACATGAGCTTGAAAAAAAAGATAAGACAATAAAAGAAGAAGTAGAAAAAGTTAATAATCTTATAAAAGATCAAAAATTAATTTTTATAAGACAGTCAGCGGATGACGGGAAGCTTTTTGGATCAGTTAGTAACAAAGAAATTGCAGAAAAATTGACTGAAATTACAGCTCATCCTATCTCGCACTTAAACGTAATACTTGATAAGCAAATAAAATCTACGGGAGTTTTTGCAATTGAGGTAAGGCTACATGCTGAGCTTAGTACATGGGTTAAAGTAATTGTTGCAAGGTCTGAATCCGAATCCCAAAGCTTTTTACTGGAAAGTAAAACAGAACAAACTGAATCTTTATCTGAATCGGCTTAATTTCAACCTACCGCTCATTTATCAATTACAAGGATAAGGTTTTAAAAATGCCTTGCTGTTATGCCGTGGCTCAAACCGGCATTGTTGCATGGCTAAAAAAGTGCCGTATGTCATTCTAGCTAAAGGCGGAGTGTTGTTGCATGGCTACCGGAATCGTCATTGCGAGGAGGCACAAAGTGCCGACGTGGCAATCAAGTATAAACATATTTTTATACTAAACAAGTTTAGTATTCTAATTAAATCCCTCATTACATTCGAGATAGCCTGGATTGCCACGTCGGTACTACGTACCTCCTCGCAATGACGTGTCGTTGTTGCATGGCTCAAATTGATTAATCATTTGTAAATATTGCTTGTAAAATATCCGGTGATTAATATCGACTATCGACCAATTTTCGCTTTCCAACGTCACTATATTAGCATTTAGTTTTTTATAAAGTCTTGCATCTTGCTGCGTATCCAAAATTAAGCATTTATTAGTAGATTTGCTTAATAACTTTTCCAATTTACTTACATATTTTAAACTTTTTTGATTTACGCTATATAATTTCTGAGTTTTAATTTTTGTATTAATAAAAAAATATTCTGCGCTATCGCTTAGTAAAATCACGTCTTGCAATCCTTCAAATTTACGGTTTTTCATTTTGTTTAAATCTTCTAGCTGCTTTAACGCTATATGAAGATTTTTATTAATATCTACACGTAAGTGAGGTAGTTTTTGTGCTAATACTAACGATAATTCTTGTAACAAAATTTTAACATTCTCAAGGTCTAACCAAATATGCCAGTTCGGTTCGTTATTATCTTCAATGATTTTTAAAGATTTAATATCGCTAATTTTGATAATATTTTTGCTATGACCTTGCATTAATTTCTCGGCAAAACTATCAAACTGTTCATCTATATAAATAGCTATATCGGCATTTTTTACTTTTGCAAGGTCACTAGGTTTTAGATGATAATGGTGAGGGCAACCGCTATTTACGGCTAAGCTATCTATAACGGCTTCGTCTTTAACTAACATCGCAACAATGCTAGCAATAGGCGTAATACTCGTAACTATTTTAGATTTATGTATTTCACCGTAGCTAACGGAATTTAATAGTAAGAAAAATATCAGAAAGAAAATTTTAATTTTCATAATGTTGCATTTTTAGTATTCTTTAAAACTACTGTACAGTGTCACTCCATGGCTCGACCGGCGTTGTTGCATGGATCGGAAATTGCTATATTTTGGGTATTCTTTAAAAGTACCGCGATGTCATGCCGTGGCTTGACCACGGCATCCAGTCAGGCTTTTTAATTTTTTCTGGATACCGTGGTCAAGCCCACTATTGTACGAACGTTGAAAAAAGGCTGTGTCATGCCGTGACTTGATCACGGCATCCAGGAAAATAAAGCCATATTAGACTTATTTTAGAATCTTTTTATGATATTATAAGCTGGATTCCGTGGTCGTAGCCACGGAATGACAGAATTTTTACCTCTTTATTTAAACGTTCGTACAGTAGTGGGTCAAGCCACGGTATGACAAGTTTTAAGCGTTTTTAACCATCCATGCAACAACGCTGCATTTGTGTGGAGCGCGGCAATCTAGATAATAATAAGTTTCATAGCATTTTTTGCTATTTTTTTCTAGATTGCCGCGTCGGGACTTCGTCCCTCCTCGCAATGACGATTCCGGTATCCACGCAGGCAATACCTCCTTGCAATGACGCTTTTTATTTTTTTAAAATATCCAATAACTCTAATTTAGTTTGAGCAAAATCATTTTCTAGCCAAATATTTTTTAAATGCTCTAATTGTTTGCCGATTTCTTTATTTTCTATATTCATTCTTAGTAAATCATGACCGGTTACCGGAAAATTAAGACGCTGTAACTTATCATATTTATCAATAAATCTTTGTATGTGCGGTAAATCTAACTTATCTATTATGTGGGCAGCAAATAAATATTCTTTGTAATCCGTATTTTCTAACCAAATTTTCTTCATATCAAATTCAGTTATCTGATATAAATTAATAAAATTAATTATCGATAATATCGCCGTTGTTTCTTGTTTTGAATATTTCCAGCTTATTAGTGTATTAAACTTTAAATTTTCTAATTTATAAAATAAAAATGCATAGCGCGTAGATAATTGCAGTTTAAAAAAATTAGCTTGTTCAAAAAGTTTTGATTCATAATATTTTACGGAAAATATTAGCGGTAATATCTCGCAAGTAAACATTCTTTCCAAAACTTTGCTAGCATTCGTTGATATTATTACTTTATCCATTTCACTTTTTATCCTTTCCCGCGAAAGTATCTTTAAACCATCCTGCAAATTCTCACAAGCCTTTAGCCCTTCATTGTCGATATGGTCGGCGTAATAACTAGAAAAGCGGAAGAAGCGTAAAATCCTTAAATAATCCTCTTTAATTCTTTGGCTTGCTTGACCGATAAATATTACTTTTTTTAACTTCAAATCTAGTAGACCGTTAAAATAATCATATATTTTATTTTCAAAGGGGCAGTAGCTTAAGGCGTTAATAGTAAAATCTCGCCTTGCGGCATCTTCGGCAAAATCATCGGTAAAAAGCACTTTTGCATGCCGTCCGTTACAATCAATATCTTTCCTAAGGGTAGTAATTTCAAATTTCTCCTTATTCAAAATAGCCGTGACAGTACCGAATTTTATACCGGTAGGTATAACTTTTATGCCTGCTTTTGATAAAATATTAATTACCTCGTTAGGCAACAAGCTAGTTGCTATGTCAATATCGTAACTAGCTTTATTAAGCAATGCATCGCGCACGCATCCGCCGATAAGCCGAGCTTTCCCGCCGCCTGCCTGAAGCTGCGCTAAAATCCTTTTATAGCTTTTAGAGGAAATTTGTAATGATTTTTTTATAATATGCATTTTGGGTTAGTTGGTTTGGCATTGTTTTATGTTATTCCCGCATAGATTCGGCGTTGTTGCATGGCTACCAGAATCGTCATTGCGAGCATTTGTGCGGAGCGCGGCAATCTAGATAATAATAAGTTTCATAGCATTTTTTGCTATTTTTTCCTGGATTGCCTCCTCACAATGACGAGTTTTTTATTAATTTTCGAGCCATGCAACAAAAAAAGCCCCATAGATGCGAAGGGAGGCATTATTGATATACAAAGCCGCTATATATCTCTTATCGCCCGACTAAACTATTTACAAAATCATTATGATCAAATATCTTCAAATCGTCTATTTGCTCACCTATGCCGATAAAATATATAGGCAAAGAAAATTTTTGAACTATACCGACAATTACGCCGGCTTTAGCACTGCCGTCTAATTTAGTAACAATAAGACCGGTTAAATTAGCACTGCTATTAAATTGCTCTACTTGATTATAAACATTTTGACCGGTAACGGCATCTATCACTAAAATACTATGAGCGGGAGCGTTCTCATCTACTTTTTTAATAACCTTGATAATCTTAGTTAATTCATCCATAAGATTTTTTTTGTTATGTAGCCTACCGGCCGTATCGATAAAAAGTATATCGATATTTTGCTTTATCGATTCTTGCATAGCAAGGTAAGCAACGCTTGCAGGATCTGCCGCCTCGGTACCGGTAATTAATAAAGCCTTGGCTTTAGCTGCCCAGTTACTTAGCTGATTTACGGCGGCGGCTCTAAAAGTATCGCAAGCGGCAATAGCTACTTTTTTCCCTTGTGCTTGATAAATAGAAGCAAGTTTACCGATAGTTGTAGTTTTGCCGGCACCGTTAACTCCGCAAACTAAAATTACGTTTAATTTATTTTCGTTTAAAGTAAAAGGAATTTCGGATTTTAGGAGTAATTGCCGAATTAGTTTTGCTAAAGTTTCTTTAATAACACTGCTATTTACTGCTTTATCGAATTTTATGGATTTCAAATCTTCAATAATCTTAGTTGCGACTAAAGCTCCCATATCTGAAGCAATTAGCAATTCCTCTAATTCTTCTAATGTTTCCTTATCTAACTTCTTTTTATAAAAAATTTTATCTACGCCTTCTGATATTTTATTAGAAGTTTTAGATAAACTTTGCTTTAATTTACTAAATATAGAAATCATATATTTATATTTTTTTGCCGTTGTGTCATACCGAGGCCCCTCCCACGGTATCTAGTTCTTACTTTTCCGGACCTAGTTAGCAAGCCGGCATTGTTGCATGACATCGAAGACGCTTTTACCATCTACGCAAACAATGTTGCTACGTATTATAATTATCTAATAATTCTTTTCATCCTTATAAACTCCCCAGATTACTTTTTTAGACACCCAGCCGATATAATCTTTGCAGCGAATCCGGCAATAATCTTCTTTACATTTATCAAGAGCGCAACGCACATTCGGCATTAATTTAGCAATAATTTTACTATTAGGATTAGCAGTTCTAGTAAACTCTGCTTCTTTATCGCCGATAATAATTACCGATCTTTTTCCCGATAAAACGCTAGAATGTATCCAACCGCCTTCGCCGTTAATATCGCGAACTTGCCGCCATTGCTCATATTCTGCAATGATTTCTACCGGTTCACCTTTTTTAATAAAAATCCATTCTATTAAGGATTTTATCGTCGGACCGCTCCTCGCATTCACTTCATTAGACTTTATTGAAGCGAAACGAGGGATAGGTAATTTTTTATTCTCTGCCTTAGCCGTAAACGATAACGCTATGATAATTAATAAAATAAAAGTTTTTAGCATTGCTCAACAATCATTGATAAAAATAAAAGTTACCCTGAGTATACTAGTCATTTTCTTCCGCTTCAGCTAATATATCTTCTCTTTTGGCAACGATGTAATTGCCTAATCTAAATTGCCCTTTAATGCGATTAATTTCTTGGTCGCTAATACCTATTAGTTTTAAAACCATTCCACCCAATTGTAAGCCGGTCTCATAACTTTCGGGAATGATAGTCGTTGCGCCGAGATCATAAAATTCTCTAGCATTCTTTAAATTTTTTAGCTTAACGACGACCTGCATATCCGTAAAATTATTTGAGATCGTCTTTAATGACTTCTTAATAGTTACTTGGTTATTCATCGTAAGTATGATCGCTAAGGCTCTGTCTGTTCCGATTGCCTTTAACGTATCGGCTTGCGATACGTCGCCTTTAAATACCGGGAAACCGTTGGAGGCTTCTTCTTTAATGCGCTCGTCGTTTAAGTCTAATATTACGTAACTCGTTCCTTCGGCTTCTAAAACTCTCGCTACCATTTTACCGACGCTACCGAGGCCCGCGATTATAATATGATTAGTTAAATCTCTTGCTCCGAGTTCAATTATTTGCGTTGGCGTTTTACCGAGTCCCTTATCAATTTTTTCCGCGAGCTTTCTTCCTAAAGCCGCGAGTAAAGGAGTAAGTGCCATAGTAAAGGTAACGACCAGTAACAGTATATTTGCGGTATTTTTTTCTAATATTCCGTTTTCTTTACCTAAACTGAATAAAATAAAAGCAAACTCACCGCCTTGCGATAATAACAAACCCGAATAAAATGCTACCCCTTTATTGAAACCGAATAAAATACAAAAAGCGGTAATAATCAAAGTTTTTATAGCGATTAAGGCAATGGATAAAGTAATAATATGAGATATTTTATTATACATCTCTAATGCATCGATATTCATACCGACGGTCATGAAAAATAGCCCTAAAAGTAAACTTTTGAAAGGATAAATACTCTCTTCCGCCTGCAATCTAAACTCGGTTTCCGCAACCAATACACCGGCTACAAATGCCCCAAGTGCTAACGACAAACCAAAAATCTCGGTAGCCCAAGCCGCAGATAATACGATTAATAGAGTCATGGCGATCGGCAACTCGTTAGCACTATTGCTTTCTGAAGAAATCAAGGAAAATAAAGGGCGTAACAGCACTCGACCGGCTATAAATATAGTTAGTAGTGCAGTAATGGCTTTTAATAGGGCAATACCTAGAGCTGTAGCAAGTGAAGTCGTGTTATTACCGGTAAGTAGCGGTACTATCACAAGTAAAGGTACTACCGCTAAATCTTGCAGTAAGAGAATTGCTAAAGAAATTCTTCCTACTTGCGTTGATTGACTACGATTTTCCTCAATTACCTGCATAACCAGAGCAGTGGAAGAAAGTGCAAGACCGCCGCCGGTAATAATTGCCGCGCTACTATTCCCGTCAATAAGTACCATCGCGCCGGCAATTACTATAGCGGTCGTTAAAACTTGCAAAGACCCAAGACCAAACACATATCTTCGCATGGCTTTTAACCGCTCAAAAGATAGTTCGAGACCGATGGCAAAAAGCAAGAAAACAACCCCTAATTCGCCTAGTAGTCTGGTCTGATCGTAAGTTACTATTTTAAATCCGTGATCACCGATTGCCGCACCGGCAATTAGATAGCCTAACACCGGACTTAGCTTAAAACGTTTAAGTACCGCCACGACAAAAACTGCGGTAGCAAGTAAAATTATAACGTTAATAAGAATATGTTCGTTCATTTATACCTTATAAATACCGGTTTGTGATTAAATAATGAAAAGTCAAGTAGGCGTTGTTATGGCTCGATAAAAGCGTTAATATGTCATTCCCTGCACTCTATAATGTCATTCTAGCTAAAGGCGGGAATCCAGACTTTTCTTTGTCATGCTGAACTTGTTTCAGCATCTATTAAAAGATATCCTAAAATAAATTCAGGATGACAGTAATTTTTCTGGATTCCCGCCTTTAGCTAGAATGACATCGAAAATTCGAGCCATGCAACAAAGCCGGCTTGACCCACTACTGTACGAACGTTGAAAAAGGCTGTGTCATGCCGTGACTTGATCACGGCATCCAGGAAAATAAAGCCATATTAGACTTATTTTAGAATCTTTTTATGATATTATAAGCTGGATTCCGTGGTCGTAGCCACGGAATGACAGAATTTTTACCTCTTTATTTAAACGTTCGTACAGTAGTGGGTCAAACCACGGAATGACACCTTACTCACGCCACAATCCCTACTCGCTGCTAGTTACGTTTTAACTTTCCACATTTCTTCCAATTTAAAATGTGTTCGTGCTTCCGGATAAAAAATATTAATTAAGATAGTTCGTGCATCTATTAATACCCATTCTGACTTGCCTAAGCCTTCAATACTAGTATTTATATTAGCTTTTTGTTTTAGCTCTAAAGCTACATATTCCGCTATTGCTCCGACATTTTTAGTAGAACGACCGCTGGCAAATATAATATAATCCGCTAATTTATTTCTGCCCCTTAAATCTATTACATCAATGTTATCGGCTTTCTTTTCTTCTAAACAAGCAAGAATAAATTCTTTTAATTCTTCTGTATCTTTTGTCATATTGGTATTAATATATAGAATTAAATTAGTTGATAATAATTATATGCTTAAGAATGTATTTTATCAATAAATGTTTAAGATTTTATAATAGAATTCGATATAAAATTTTACCTTAACTAAAAAAAGCAAAAAATAATGGCAATATCTATAGAAGAATTAGAAAAAGTCCTTCGAGAAACCTTTCCGGATAGTATAATAAAAATTACCGACTTAGTAGGGGATCAAGATCATTATGCAGTTGAGATATCCGATAGTAAGTTTAAAGGGCTTACTTTAATTAACCAGCATAAATTAGTGAAAAATGCTCTTAGAGAAATATTAAATACAAAACTACATGCAATTACGATAAAAACTATCGTGTGTTAATGAAGATGATGGAAGTATTCTCGTAAGGCATTTGTTGTGGTGCTGCCAGGGGGATTTGAACCCCCGACCTCATCATTACCAATGAAAGGGGCGAAATTAATATTACATATAATATTTTGCATAATTTATACCTTAATTGTGTTGAATCGTTAGTACTCATAACCTTTTAGCCTCTTATTACAATTAATACCCGTAGACTATTTAATATTGTCTTATCTGTCAATTATTATTAAATATCGTCCTAAATTTCAATTAAACGGAACATATTTGGAACATCAAAAATAATATTTTTTTTATTATTTAAATTAAGACTTGCAGACTTTTTTTAACAGCGGTATCTATGCAATCCGCAATTAAGTATTAAATGCGGATTTTAAAGTAATTTAAATAATAACAACAATATTAGGAGTTTACAAAATGAAAAAAAATTTATTTAATTTTACCCACAATGAACTTATGAAAATAAAACCTCCTAAAAAAGGTCGAGAAAAATATAAAGATGCTAAAGAGCAAGGGTTAGTATTAATAGCGTCTTACGGCGGTAGTAAGGTTTTTTATTACGGTAAAAAAATAGACGGAGACTATAAATTACTATGGATAGGACATTTCCCTGAGGTATCGATTGCAGACGCTAGAAAGAAAGCAACTGAATTTAAAACTCTAATTGCTAATGGTATTGATCCCACGGAAAAGCCTAGCCCTTTACCGGAAGAAGTAACTACCGAGTTAACTTTTAAAGAGCTTTTTGATAGATATGTAAACGACCACGCTCAATATAAAATAGAACGCTATAAAGATATTATTGCGGATATGAAAAGACAAGCAAGTCATCTTTTTGAAAGAAAAATATCTACTATACAGAGAGAGGATATGCAAGAAATCTTTAATAACCTTACCAAGGAGGGTAAATTCAGAACGGCAAATTTAGCTATTCAAAGATTTAAAAGAATATTTAACAAAGCTATTGAATGGGAATTATTAGAGAAAAATCCGGCAATCGGTATAGCTCAACATAAGGAAGTAGAACGTGACAGATATATAACTTCCGAAGAAAAACCGGCTTTCTTTGAAATAGTTGAGAAAGAAGCAAATCCACTTATGAAAGATTATCTTCTTATCTCTTTATATACCGGTGCAAGAAAAAGCAACGTATTATCAATGGAATGGCCGGAAATTAACCTAACGGATAAAACTTGGCATATACCGGCGCATAAAAGTAAAAACGGCATTCCTCACTTATTACCTCTTACTGAAAAAGCTATTAAGATTTTAAGTAAAAGGAAAAAAGAAAAGAAGAATAATAAGTGGGTATTTCCAAGCCCTCGAAAAAGTAAAAGCGGACATTTTGAAGAACCACAAAAATCGTGGCATAAGATTAGACAAAAAGCCGGTATTCCGGATGTAAGAATACATGATATTCGTAGAACTATGGGAAGCTGGATGGCGATTAACGGCGCAAGTCAGTATATAATCGGCAAAGCCCTTAACCATAAAAGCTACAAATCAACTGAAATTTACGCAAGGCTTAGCATCGATCCGGTAAGAGAATTTATGGAAAAAGCTACTAACTCTATAACAGATTCAAAAGCTAAAAAACCGGCTAAATCTGCTAAGAAGATCAATTTATCTAATAATTAGTTACTACAACTTCTGTAGAGGTTTTTGTTTGACCGCTTATTAAATATTTAATTTCAACAGTGCGAATGTTGTAATTTTTATAAAGATTTCTAATAAACGGCGTATCACTATTAGAAATCATAAATTTTATGGTTTTGCTATCTAGCTCCGTAGCAAAATCTTTTAGTCTCATTTGCTCATTTTCATCAAATGGTAACCTGGTATAAAACCTCTCTCCTACTTTATGGTAAGGCGGGTCAAAATAAACAAAATCGTCTTTTTGCGGTTCGATAAAAGAAAAATCTATCGTATAAACGGGTACGCCACTTAAAAAGCTACTACATTGTTTTAACCTTTCCTCTAAATTATCATTATTAATTTTTTTAGTAGAAAAGGAAGAAGCAAAATCCCCTCGTTTGTTAATTCGGTAAATTCCCTTAAACGCATATCTATTGAGATATAAAAACCTAGCAGTAATTGCCGTCGGGTTATTATTACAATCGTTATTTCTGATTTTATAGTAATATTCCTTTGAGTGATTTTCGGTATAGGAGCTATATAATTTAGCTACTTCGCTAGGATTCTTTTTTACGGCATTATAAGAGGTTACGAGTTCTTGATTAATATCGGATAAAAAACATTTTTTAAATCTATCTTTAACGGCAAAGAATAAAGCCCCTCCTCCAAGAAAAGGCTCATAGTAATTATTTAGATCTGAAGGAATATATGATAGTAATTTATCGGCAAGTTTTCTTTTGCCGCCGACCCAGTTGATAAACGGTTTAATGTTAGGCTTAGCAATAGTTTTAGGCATTCTCAATCTATATTATTTATTATTAAACAATAATTATATCATAATTAAAGCTTAAATACCATGAACAATAGAGGGTTTGAGGACGAAGGCAGGTAATTTTATTAAATAAATAAGGGGCGATTAATGTTAATTACTTTTAACTAATTAGAGCCTATAGTTTAACTACTGTCTCGACTTTGCCACTCTTGGGAAATTTTAATAAGGATATTTTCGTACAAGTAAAAAATCCCCTGTACTTCAAGGAATAGTAAGGCTAAATGTGTGAGATGATATTACATGGTGTAATATTAATAGAAAAACACAGAAGTTAGACTCATCGCAAAATCAGCTAACTCCTGCGTGCCATTCATTACAAAACAGCGAGGTAAATACTATGCCGAATAATCATCAGGCACAACAGAAAAATAAAATTAATAATCCTACTAATAAAACAAATTCTTCCGGTGTGATACAAAAGCCTCACAATTATTTACATACGACCTTTCCTGCTTTAAAGTCTAGTTTTCCGGAAGTTAATACGCTTAATTATAATGTAAATAAGGATGATAGCGATCCTAGCGGTATTATTGAAAAACTACACTTACTATTTCACCAAGTTGAAGAAGCCGAGAAAAAGCTCCAAAACAACAACCGGCAACAACCCCAATTTTTTACCGATATTGTAAACAATATAAAAGTTCATTGTCTTGCCGTTTATAAAGACTTACATCTTCTCTTTATAGATGCAAAGGATTTAGATGAGAAAAAAGATTTAATAGAAAGTGCCTTTCTGGTCGGGAAAATCCTTGATTACTATAACGGCTTAGAAATTTTATATAAAGCTTCTCTTGGGTTAATTCCCGTAACCTGCCAAGAAATTAATTTAAAAGAATTAGTTGATACGCTAATTACTAATGCAAGACCCATAGCCTCTTATAAACAATTGCGGCTTGATTTTAAATTAGCAAGCGATATGCCTGATTTAATAATAAGCGATAAATATAGATTACAGTCCATATTAGAATATTTAATTAAAGATGCCGTTAAGTCTAGTAATAAAAATAGTATTTTTTTAACTATTAATTTCTTTAAAAGCGACCAAGGAAAAGATAACGACGATTTTACCTTACAGATAATATTTCGTAATAGCGGCTTAATTCTTGCAAAAGAAGAGCAAAAAGCTTTAAAAGATCGATTTATTTCTTTTAGCCGTTTTTTTGAGAATAAATCTAAAACAATCGGGTCTGAGCTAGCATTAGTTAAGCAGTTTATTTTTGATCTGAACGGCGAAATTGAAGTTACAAGCAATGAGAAAGGTACAAGTTTTTTCTGCTATATACCGGTAAAGTTATATAAGAAGTAACTTATGGTTAGGATAATAGAGAATTTTACAATTACATGTTATAATTAATATAAAAAAGGCATAAATTTATGAAAAAACAAAATAATTTAGAATTAGAATTTAAAAGCTGCTTTTATTCAACTCGGCTATTAAATAAAATTTTTCATTTGAATAAAACAAGCACGCAGCAAATAGATATTAGCCAAATTAACAAAGCTATTTATTATGCTAGGAAATACCACGGCAATCAGATAAGGCAAACCGGTGAGCCTTATTACTCCCACCCTTTAGAAGTAGCTTATATGGTAGCGAATTATACCGCTACCATAATACCGGAACTTTTCCAAACCTATATGCTAATAACGCCAATTCTTCATGACACAATTGAAGACACGGAGCTTACAGAAAAACTAATAGCCGAAGGCTTTGGCTACAAAATAGCAAATCAGGTTGAATCTTTAAGTAGAAATAAAAAAGACAAAAAAATCAGCTCTGAAGAAATTTTAAATATATTAGCGGCAAGCCGGAAATATGATACGATAATAATTAAATTCTTCGATCGAATCGATAATCTGCAAACTCTCGGTATCAAATCGCCTGAAAAAGCCCAAAAAATTATCGACGAAACAAGGAATTCCTTTATACCCTTAGCTGCTCAGTTAAATATGCCGGTAATAGAGAGGCAACTAAAGAGCTTATGTAATAGGTATTTAGCAAAAAATCACTCTTTGCTTCAAAATTTTCCTATGGCTATTTTTGAGGATAATTTTCATCCTTGTTTGTCACTTTTCCACTCGTAATTTTATTAAATATTAAAAGTTGAAAATTTATAAAATTTCAGTTGCAAAGTTAAATTTATTATTCTAGTGTTTTCAATAATCATAAGTTTAGAAATTTCTAAAGGCAAAAATTTCTAATTTAAAGCTCATTATAACTTCTACCTTTTTAACATTCTATACTTGTTATTTTATTAGATAGTTTGATTAAACTATATTTTAAGCAACTTTTACTTATTAACTAACTGTTAGGATATCAATAATTATTAGATGCTTATAATAGTTTATTTAGATTTCTAATTAATGCATAAATTTAATATTTAGTTTAATTATCAATTAATCAAGGAGTAGTATATGTTTCCAGAAAGTTTTACGTTAGGCACTATAGGAAAATGCCATAATAACACAATTATAATAGGAGAAAACAACAATGACGCTTCAGGTGTTATCGTGGGTAGCATAGGAGATTTAGACGGTGATGGTAAATCCGAACTGCTTATTGGTGCATACACCTACCCTAGCGGAACTCAGCAAGGAGCAACATATGTAGTATCGGGAAACAATATTAACTTGAGTACAGGAGGTAGTATTTCTCTTACTCCAGCTGCTGGTATTGTTAGGTTTGTAGGGGAAAACAACAATGACCAATCAAGCGTTTCCGTGAATAGTATAGGAGATTTAGACGGTGATGGTAAATCCGAACTGCTTATTGGTGCATACTTCTATCCTAGCTTAAATGCCCAAGGAGCAACGTATATAGTATCGGGAAGCACTATTAATTTGGCTGCAGGCGGTAATATTCCGTTAGCTAATTATGCGATTGCAGGTAGCGGTATTGTTAGGTTTGTAGGGGAAAACAATAATGACGTTTCAGGCCGCTCTGTAAATAGCATAGGAGATTTAGACGGTGACGGTAAATCCGAACTGCTTATTGGAGCAGAAGGCTATCCTAGCGGAAGTGCTCAAGGAGCAACGTATATAGTATCAGGAAGCACTATCAACCTTGCTGCAGGAGGCAGCTTTTCCCTTACTCCAGCTGCTGGTATTGTCAGGTTTGTAGGAGAAAACAATAGCGACGGATCAGGTGTTTCCGTGAGTAGCATAGGAGACTTAAACGGTGACGGTAAATCCGAACTGCTTATCGGTGCATACGGATATCCTAGCTCGAATTTACAAGGAGCAACATATGTAGTATCAGGAGCTAGTATCAACCTTGCTGCAGGAGGCAGCTTTTCTCTTACTCCAGCTGCTGGTATTGTCAGGTTTGTAGGAGAAAACAATAGTGACAGATCAGGGGTTTCCGTGAGTAGCATAGGAGACTTAAACGGTGACGGTAAATCCGAACTGCTTATTGGGGCAGAAAGCTATCTTAGCGGGACTCGGCAAGGAGCAACATATGTAGTATCGGGAAACAGTATTAACTTGGCATTAGGTGGCAGCTTCTCTCTTACTCCAGCTGCCGGTATTATCAGGTTTGTAGGTGAAAATAACAATGACTACTCAAGCTTTTCTATAAGTAGCATAGGAGACTTAAACGGTGATGGTAAATCCGAACTGCTTATTGGTGCATTGGGCTACCCTAGCGGAAATTTCCAAGGAGCAACGTATATAGTATCGGGAAACAGTATTAACTTGGCATTAGGAGGTAGCTTCTCTCTTACTCCGACTGCCGGTAGTATCGGCAGGTTAGTGGGTGAAAACAACAATGACCAATCAGGCATTGCTGTAGGGGCAGTAGGAGATTTAGATGGTGATGGTAAACAGGAACTGCTTGTTGGGGCAATAGGCTATCCTAGCGGAAATTCTCAAGGAGCAACGTATGTAATATCGGGAGCAAATCTATTACCTTGCCCAAGCCCATCACTGTCGTCTAGTCCTTCACCGAGCCCTAGTCCGTCGCCATCGCCATCGCCTAGTGCTTCGCTAAGTCCTAGCCCGTCGTTATCGCCATCGCCTAGTGCTTCGCTAAGTCCTAGCCCGTCGTTATCGCCATCGCCTAGTGATTCGCCAAGTCCTAGTCCGTCGCTATCACCGTCGCCTAGTCCGTCGCTAAGTCCTAGCCCGTCGCCATCACCGTCGCCTAGTGATTCGCTAAGTCCTAGCCCGTCATTATCACCGTCGCCTAGTGATTCGCTAAGTCCTAGTCCGTCGTTATCGCCGTCGCCTAGTGATTCGCTAAGCTCTAGCCCGTCGTTATCGCCGTCACCTAGTGATTCACCAAGCCTTAGTCCGTCACCATCGCCGTCACCGAGTGCTTCGCTAAGTCCTAGTCCGTCACTATCACCGTCGCCTAGTGATTCATCTAGCCCAAGCCTTGTTATTAGCTCAAGTAGCATAGCTTTATCATCGATAAAAGTAATTAAAAGTAAACATAAAACCACTAAAGCTTCAAAAGTCTCTACGGCTCATGAGGATAAATCAAGCACTGAAACAAATACTATTACAAGTACTCCAAAAATAATTACTCCTACTGATGAGGGGGTGGACTTTTTTCAAAACGGTCACGGGCATGACTTACAAAAGATTGATAATCTTAATGTATTACCTGTTGGCAGTACTGGTAAAGTTGGCAGTACCGGCAAAGCTAAAAGTACTACAAAAAAGGCAGCTACTTCTACCGGTAAAAAAATAGACTCTTTTCAGCAAGATCATAATGATAAATCAATAGACATTGCCGGTTATAAGCTACCCGATGTTGATAATAATGCTCATGCTCGTTTAGGTCGTGATACTGATTCAGCTTATGATAGCTCTAATGCAGAGCCTATGTGGCACAGTATACCTGTTATACATGCAGCACAAATTCCACTAATTCAGGTGGGAGTTCATTTGCTTAAACACGGCTATAATGAAATTGTAAACTGGTTTCAGGGAAAAAATAGTGATGAACAAGTTACTACAACTCAAAAACTGATTTCTATCGAGCAAGCAGCAGAGGCTTTGAATGGTTATAATAATGTTTCTCAGAAATTAGAGTATATTATAGAGCAGCTAGAGCCGGTTACTCTTACAAATCAAAACCTGTTAAGCTGGCTTAAAAAATCACTTCTAGAACATAAAGTGCAGGGGCAGCAGTTATTAGATAAACCTGTTATCACGCAAGAACTTTTAGCGAGTTATTTTGAAAATGTTAAAGTTTTAGCTAAGGATTTAAACGAATTTGTCAAACAACAAGGAGAGGGCAACCTAGTTTTATCTTATATTAAAGCGGAACTCGCAGGCACAAATCAAGCACTAGAAAACTTGCCGCAAGTGCAGTTTGGTACTGTTAAAAATATAGAAATGCTAAATGATCTAGCTCCTCAAGTTCAAGCAGATAATATGCAGCCTATATTATATGCTGATGCAGATAACTTACCTACAAACAATATTACAGACTATTTGGTTGATTCTTCTCTATTAATTGGGGAAGTTCCTTTATTACTTGGATAGTTATAGGTAATTAAGGAAATAACAACGAATGATCTACAGCTGATGTTATTGGCGTTGTTGCATGGCTACCGGAATCGTCATTGCGAGGAGACATTTATGCCGACGCGGCAATCCAGGAAAAATACTTTTCTGTCATCCTGAATTTATTTCAGTATCTTTTTAATAGATGCTGAAACAAGTTCAGCATGACAAAAACTAGATTGCCGCAGCCACTTCGTGGCTTCGCAATGACGAGTTTTTTATTAATTTTCGAGCCATGCAACAACGCCGCTAATTGTAAATATTAGCCCAACCGAAATATCCTGCTGGTATTTTCTTTCTGAAATAACCCATACATATCGGGGAATTCGGTTTTGAAAGAGGCAAGGTCGAAGCTGCTGCGGCTGTGGCTTTTCCAAGTAACAAGGCATTTATTGTTAAAGGTTAGTTTGCTATGTAATTGCATGTAATTCATGACGCTCACCTTTAAAATATCTTCTTTTTCCAGCAATTGTTTTTTTAACTCTTCTAATTTATTCAGATCTTCCACTATGGTAACGATCTCCTTAGTAGCTTCGATGGTACTATCTAATGCGTTGCTATACAGATCCCGCGCTTCATTCGTTGTTATCGGTTCGCGGACTTTTGCTGCATGGGACTTAGTAGAGACTTTTGCGGTGTTTAACTCTTGATCCAGAACCTTTAAAGCTTCCGGTAAATTTTCAAGTTTAGTAGTGATTATAACGCTCATCTTAACCTTCGGTAATTTTTATTTAATATTTCTCTTTAATTAATATTTATGTTTAAACATTTCAAGCCGGTTTAATTTTCTTGAAAAAGCCTTTAATTGCATTAGCAATAATGTTTAATAATGGAGTGTTAGAAGCAGAATGAAGGGGTAAGCTATTCGTATTTCTTGCAAAACTTGTTACATTATTCGGCAAATATGCTGGTACTTCCTCTAAAAACACTGCTTTCTCTACTTCTCGGCGTTTAACGAGTCCCCGCAACCTTACACCTTTAGAATCATGCACCCATCTAAGTAGCTGATTAGCAGCTTCGTAGTATTCCTCTCGGTTTAATTTTTGCCGCAACGTCGACGCTTGAAACGCTCCGGATCCACAATTAAAAATAAACGAGATCAAGGCGACTTTTTGCGGTATGCTTAAATAGACACTGCAATATCTATATAGCACCGCTTGTGCCTGTTTTACATCTTCCTCAAGTAATAGCTCGGCTTGCTCTTTGGTGATTTTATTACCTATTTGTGCTTGTTCATGCCGTTTTATCACATGCCCGTAGCCGATTGTTCTTAAACCTGCAGGACAGCGATAAGCGGTTAGGCTCAAGCCCTCAAACTGCTTGATTAGTTCTTTTGCTAGTTTTCTAGTACCCATTAGCATTGCCCTTATTGCTTATTTTTGTTAAAGGCTCGATTGCCGAACCAGAAGCCTATAACCGTACCGAATATGCCGCGATCTTCATCATTCCATATTTCGGCTATAGCCACGTCATCACCTCCTCCGAAAAGGATAATTTTCAAGTAAACATACAGACCAAAAAAGGCGTAAGTAATAAAGGGACGCACTAAAGCAGCAAACGCATCAACCCATTTCACTTTACTAGGGGCGGCATGCAAATATAAATATTTACTTTCTTCCGTATCCGCTTGAATCTTCACCGCTTCGAGCTTAGTGTTTTCGTTGGCTTTCGCTGCTTCTATTTGCAAATTGATTAGTTTTAATTCGTGTTCCTTGTCTTTCTTATCCTTGAAGAAATTAAAAACTTCCGGCACAAAGCTACTAAAGAAACCTACTAAACTGCCGATAATTGCTAACATATTGATTTACCCGTTATTTTTATTATATTTATCATTTATGCTTCATTTATTTTTTGCTGTATTTATACTTTTATTTATTAATTACTGCGCAGAAAGGTTACCGAAACTACTACCGCCTATAATTAATTTTTTGTTATCAATATCGCAGATGATATTACCCGCTACATTATCAATTGTAATTTTATGTTTAATATCGGGTACACTCATCGGCGTCGTAGAAGTAAATACATAGTCCTTATTAGCACCCTCAGTAATCTCAATGCCACTTGGGGAATATAGAGATTTTGTATTAAGCCTCTTGCCTATAAATTTTGAAGGTAACTCGATAGTCCAATCGCCGTTTTTCGGTGCTACTCCTTGATGAAATTCTAGTTCCTTATTAAATTCTAATCTTTTTTTATAATCTCTTTCTTGCTTTAATGCTTCTACTTCCTTCTTCAATTTTTCTAGTTCCTGTAATAACCCTTCAACATTATCTTCGGTAAAACTATCATCAGACCAACTATAATCTTCTACCGACTGAGTAACCACGCTTAGAGCTTGAGTTATATCTTGGTTAGCTTGCGGTACCGGGTTAGTATTTTCCTCAAGATTAATATATAACGTATAAGTCAGGCTTTGAGGTATGAAGGGGATTTTTTTGATGATATTCTTTAAGATATCTTTGCCTTCTCTACTATTAAGCTCCCAAGGTAAGACGATATATTCACCTGCCAAATTTGAGTCGTTATCAATTATAGTAAAAGGCAGTTCAGTGCCGCTTAAAAATGTTAGGGAGTTTTTTGGCACGGTAATTAACTCTTTATGAGTTAGGCTTTTTATCTCAATCTCGGCTCGCTCTACTTGATGCGGAATTAAAGCCTTCTTTAGATTCAGTTTAGCAATATCGGCTATTTGATTTGACGCTGCCGAATAAACAGCCTTCATGATATCTTTTAACTTAATAATTTTCTTTCTTGATTTGAATGTTTTAATAATCTTATGCATCTCAAAACCTCTATAATATCAGCATTTAGAGCTGTTATTATAACATGGAAAAAATGTATTTGCATCAGATTAATCACATTTAGATCGCATTATTTGCTCATTTTTTCAATCGCAAATAGAGCGGGTAGTAGGTAAAATAAGTTTCGTCCGGGGATGTTTCTTTTTAGAGTTCTAGTTAACAATTCTTGGGCTTTAGGATCGCCGCTTTTTGCCATCACAGATAATTTGCCGAAATCTATTAAATCGCCGCCGAACGGTCCGGCTAACTCTTGAAGTAAATTATGGTTATAACGATTATATTCCCCAAAGAGAAAATCCCCATATATGCCAAGCCCGCCGCCTTTAAGTACAGAAGCAGTAAATGCTCCTTCATCGTTTGGAGCGAGTAATTCTTGCCCTCGTAGTAACCTTCCGGCATTAATCGATAAATAGCCAAGTCCGGTAGTACCCATTAATAACTGCGAAAGTATTTTTAAAGTAGTAGGGTTTTCTAAAGATTTACCTAAATCTTGCCAAGTACCCTTATCAAATAAGCCGTAGCCTCGTTGCTCATGAATCGGGATTTGATCGATAGTTGCAGCTTTAAGTGATCTTGCCGCATAAGTATAAGCAAAGGTTTTAAACTGCATCAGACATTTAACGACCGCCGCTATCGGTGTACCTTGCTGTATGCCGAGATTGCCGAGTTGCACGGCGTTCCTTTCCGCAGTATGAGGGGTAGGAATTGCCGTATCTACTCGATCAATTAAGTATCTACGAAGGTTATTGGTTATATTCTGCTTAAATCTTGTCCTATTAAGTTCGTTTATTCCCTTGCCCTCAAGTATTAAATGGGCGTTAATGAGCTTATCGGGTAATGAATTTAATAAATTAACATCGGGGATTAAATATTTTTTACCTTCGACAGTTTGGATAAGCTCTTTATATAAATGCCAATTATTTTCGTTAATATTATATCGCTCTAATAAAGTTTGTAGTCCTGTATATAAAGCTCTAAATGGTTTTTCTACTGACAACTCCATAGCCAAATTATGAGATAGTACGTTAGCAACAGCCCCCTTCCAAGCATTGTCCCACCATTCCATACAATTTAACTTAAAAAAAGCGTTCATTAATTTTGTTATACTGCCCGCTACTTCTCCCTCGCCGCTTAGTCTTGAATAAATACCGCCGAATAGTGAGTCGACCCCTACACCGAGTAGCATACCAAATTCCTTCTTTTGTTTAGGGTTAAAACTAGAGCTAAACACTTGAATAATATTACGATAGGACTCAAGGAAGGGGATGCCGTTATTTTGTAATTCAGCAACAAAAGTAGCAGCATCGGCAAAAGAGCTGATTACCGTACTGCCGAGATTACTGATACATTTCCAAGCACGGTAAGCTCCGAGTATCCTATCTACTCGCGGCACTTCAGAACGCACCCCTAACATTAAAGCTAGTTGATTATCAAATTTGCTATTACCCTTTAACCCTTCTAAATCCTTAAATATGGCGGTATTTTTAGTGGAAGCTGCTTGCAACTTGCCGGCATTTTTAGTGGCGGCTGCTTGTAATTCGCCGGTAGCAGTTTCTCTTAAAGTATTTAACATTTCTTGTGGATTTGATCCCATAGTTTCTAAAATGCCGATGCTTTTACTAAGTTTGCTTAAGTTACTAACAATAGATTCAGCTATAAATGATTTTGTAGGTATTAGGGGATTTAAAACTTTGTCAACAACATTAGGAGGAGAGTAATTACCGAACTCATATAAATATTTTAGTTCTGCTTCGGCAGTTTTAAAATGTAGCTTTCGACATGCCGATACCTTGTTGGCTACATTACCGATGCCGCCGCTTTTATTTGCTGTTTTATTGCTTTTAAACGATAATTCCGCTTTCCACTGCTCATTTTTAAAATGTAGCTTTCTGTCTTCCGGAGTCATATCGGCTATATTATCCTTGGTACTATTTTTATTCTTGCCTTTATCTCGTTTAAAAGTGAACACTAAATATTCGTCTACATCGTTTAAATGCGTTTCAGTTGCTAGATTATTATATATTTTCCTAAAATCTACTTTACCGGTCTTTTCACGGTCAAGTAACGGCTCTATAAACTTTAACCACTTCTCAAAGCCTGCTTCCAGTAGCTTTTTTGCATCATGAGTTCGCCTGGTAATATAGCCCTCGTACGGGATAATATAAGCTCCCGCCAAATTGGCACGATTAATTGCTTTCATTTGCCATTTATAAATAATAGATGCAATATCTTTAGCTCTATAACTACGGGTATCTTTTTTGTTTGGATGGGTTATATTCCACAACTCCTGCACTATATCAGCCTCATATTTTTTGTTGCTGAAATCGGCAGTTAAGCCGGCTTGTTCTAAATCTCGCAGCAATCCGTATAAAAACTCCCGCTCTACTGCTACTTGCCTTAAACACACTTGTCGCAAATACTCTAGAGTGCCTCTGGTCTTGTTGACAAACCTACGAATAAAACTCTCTCCTTCAGCTTGCTTAATTAATTTTAAAGCATTATCTCTTTTTCTTAAAAAACTTTTTTCTTTAAAGTCACTTACAAACATGTCGATCTCTTTATTTCGCTCCAATAGTGCTAATTTTCTGTTCCCGGTATAATCCTTATGAAGAGTTTTTAATTTCCCGACTAACTCCTTATCAACTATCGAAAGAGTATTTAAAAGAGCTGCTAGTGATTTTTCATTTCCTCGTTTTTTTATTCTGTTAATTACTTCACCGACGAGCTTTTCAATTTGTTCCTCGGTAATTAGCTCTTCCTTATAGCTAGCTTTATGCTCTTCAGGTAAATTTGCTACTTCATCTTTAAGCGAAGCTACTTGCTCTGCTAAGCTAGCTATTTCAGTATTTGTAGCATTGTCTATAGTTGTTTCTTCTTCTGCTCCTCTTTTTTTTCTTGTTTTTCTTGCTGTTCTTTCTCCTTCTACTGATCCATCTCCTTCATAAATAGACACTGCCTCGTGTGGATTATCTAGATTTATATGTTTTCCCTCGTTTATTTGGTTACGTGCTATATATAAATTTTCAGGTGATAAATCATAAGCTCGCAGCTCATACTGCTCTTTTCTTAGATTAACTTTTATCCGGTTGTTTAATTTCTTTTCTTCAGTTAAATATTTCTGAAATTCAGGCCGGTTAATATATTGCTCCTTCAATGTTTTCAACTTTGCCTTTTCCTGTTGTAAACTCTTCTTTAAATGTTTCGGCAACTTCTCTGTCTTATTGCCGGTATAAAACTGTTCATGTAACGATTGCTCTAGAGTAGCAAGTTTCTTATATTGATTAAAATACTGCGGAAATTGTTTTTCGGCTTTGCCTATTAATTTTAATTTTGCCGCCTGTAATTTTGCAAGAATAGGAACGGGTGAAAGAGTAGTAGAATCATTTAAAGCAGAATTATTTGAATCAAGGTTATAAGATTCAGTATTGTGGGGTTCGGTAGCTAATTGTTGTGGATCGCTTTCTGCAAGTACTGCTAAAGTATTTTCTTTAAATTGACTATCTACTATGGGATGATCGGTTTTAACTTCCGGAGCTAAAGTTTCGCTCGTGACAAAATAACGGTTTTTTAAATATTTAGCCGAATAGCCTAGACCATGTAATGCCCCGCCGAATAAACCGCTTTGCAGAATATTAACGACACTATCCTTTAAGCCGTATTCTCTTTGCTCGCGATTTCGCTCATAATGTGTAATAGGTTCAAGAAATACTTGTCCTGCCGCTCCGCCTACAACACCTTTAGCGAGTGTTGTTTTTAACGCTCCGTATTTTAAGGCTGCTGCCGCCCATCTAGCTTGCCCGCCGATCGGCACAAAAGACGCCGCTATATTTATCGGCGATAAATTGCTTGCCACTATTTCTACGCCAAACTTGCCGATTGCTTCAACGAGTCCCCCTTTGCCTCTTGAGATGATATATTCGTTTATTTCTCGCTGCTTGTCTTTCTCTAAAATACTTTTTATTTCATCTTCAGTAAAATTAGGATCGTATTTTAATCTTGTATCTTTATATTTTGCTTCAAATTCTTCTTGGGTAATTTTTTTCTCATAAGAGTAATCGTCTGAAACTAATATCCTCATACTTCGTAGCTGAAGACCGGTAAAATATTCTATATTTTCCGGATTAAATACACTGCTTAAGCTCGGGCTATCATCGTAAGCCTGATGTGCTGCGGCTCGCCAGACGTCCATTTTGCTACTGCCGGCAATATCAATTATGCTTTTATGCTCCGGTAAATCAGGAATATAAACTTGCAGGTACTTACCAAACATGGCTATTTCCTTTAATTTTCATAAGGGGTATTGGAGATGGCGTTTAAAAAATTTTGCTTTTGTCTCTCTAAGCTAGCCGGATTATTTAAATCAACTAAATCAAATTTTAATATTTTATTTGGTGCTGCCATTACCGGTAAATAGCTGCCGTCTTTCGTTAAATAAGTATAATAGACACTCTTTTTGTCAGGGGTCATTTTCCATCTACCTTGCCGCAATACTTCTGCTCTTATACGGCTAGCTGCCTCTTCACCTATAGCATCCTCCCCGGATATTCCAAAGCAAGTAGGGTAATCATATGGCACAGTGCCGTTAATAATTCCTCTTTGCAGTTCAACAAGATTTGCTTCAATATAATCTTCATCCAAATTATGGATCATATTACCGGCTATTATTTGCCTTGGGATCTGTAATTGTTTGTTTTCGATATTCATATATACTTTATCAATAAGTTTTTCTCGTGCTTTCTTTACCGCATCTTCCGCTGATAAACTTTGCTGTGAATGATAATAAGCCGCTAAGTATTTAATGCCGTGTTTCATTTGTTCTATTTCCGAACCGCTTTGGATATTTTGCCATTTTAAATTATTAGACCATTTTTCTACATTCTCATCATTCTCGATGATTTTGGTAAACTCTTTCTCTTCAGTTTTGCTAAATAAATTATTTGCTCCTATCATCTCCATAAACGCCTCGGCAGTATCACGGTTAAATAACTTATTCTCGGCATAGTGATGTATTAACAATGCTAACTTATCATTTTTATTAGTAGCTAAAAGTTCATCCATAACCTCAAGCCCATACCGGTTGCCGTTATCATCACGAAGGCCAATAATACTATTTACCGTATTTTTTATTTCGTTAATATCACCACTATTTAATTTTCTTAAAAACGCATTACTCTCGGCATTTATTAAATATTTCTGTGCATAAGAAGGTATACCTTTCTGCTCTTGTAATTGCTTGCGGAGTATATAACGCTGTTCCATAGATAAATTTTGCGGTATCTCATCTTTAAATAATTGCTCGACAAAAGCAGCTGGGTCAGTACCGGCTAGTCTCATCTGCTCGTGGTGGTATTTTACTAACGTATGATGCATTCTCTCTTTACTGTCGTAATCAAGATCACCGGCTTTAGGAGCAATAGCCGCTAAAATATTATCCCCTTCGCTTAAAGGAGCTGTCTTTAAATGCTGCGTTATAAGAAATGCTTGTTTATAAACTGCTTCATCCTGCTTTAGCTTATAAAGATTCGGATCATCACTACTGAAAGCTACCCGCAAAAGGTTATCTATGGCTTTAATACCTTGGCCGGTTTCAAGAATGCTAGCTAAATGAGGCTTCCATGATGATTTTACCTCCTGTTGCAACATTAATTGTTTATGATGAATTAGGTTATTTGCTTGATTCTCTAGCTTTATTCTTTGCTCAAATGATAGATGCTGTTGCCATAACGGCTGGGCTTCAGGTGGCAGAGCGTGTCCACGTATTATAGCTTCCGGTGAATGTGCTACTACTCCCATTGCTGCCGCTCCCGCTAGTTCTTCTTTGGCTTGGTGTAATAACTGCTCTTTCTCTTGCGGTAGTAAGGATAATGAATTTACGGCAATGGAGCAGTCCTGTAAGTGACTCTCGTAAAGCTGTGGATTATCGTAAGTAGCACTTTTTGATTTCTCTATTGCTTCAATAGCCATATTATGACGTTTGCCGTCAATTAACCTTACTTCGGTATTGCTAAACTTATCTGCCAAATTTACTCGATAATCACCGATTTTGCTTTGTAGGATTTTCTTAGTAATTGGATTTTTAACATTCGCTAGATACCCCGCCGCTCTTTGATCGTATTTATCAAGAGTATATTTCAAAAACGGCTTGTTATTTTCTAAAAAATCCGGATGTAGCTCATCAAATTGTGTCAGAGCAGTTAAACTGCCTGTCTTCTCATCATTAGCGATTTCAAGATTGCTTTGTGATTGATGTAAATGTTTGGTAGTATCATTAATAAAATCCGACCAAATATCCGGAATTTGAACAGCAGCGTCTTTCTCAAGCTTACGGACTAAATAGCCCCTAGCTTCCTCGTTAAGTTGACTTGTAACACCCGCTATTGCTTGCCATTTCATTGATCTACTCTCCGGTTCTAGCAATACTCGCCAAATCCCTAACACCGCCAATAAGTGTACCCAAATTTTGCCAAGGTGCAGCTGATTTTATGCCGCTTATATTGCGGTTTATTAACTCTTTGTTTAAATCTGACATTGCTGAATTGATATTTGATCTTGGCCTGCCACTATAATATTCGGCTTCGACAGACCGAGCTTTCATTTCGTCCATATAAGCCTGATGACGCAATAATAAACCTGCCGAATCCGTGCTAGTAATACCGATACCGCTTTTGAGGATATTATACCCTAGCTGCTGCCGATTCGATAATTGGTTTTGCCGAAGCATATCAACGTGATAATTACAGATCTCGCTATATTCTGCTTTACGCTCCTGTGATTGCCTTGAGTCAAATCTTTCTTGTTCTCTCAATACTCTTAACGCATGTCTTTGGCTGTATAAAGCATTTGCTGCTTGCTCCTTATTAGCCCTTAATTGTGCATAGCTATTAAGTAAAGACGCTCCCGTGGCAAACACCCCTGCACCGCCGCCAAAAAATTCCAGAAAATTAAACATAAAAATTAACCTTATGCATACCTGTCATTGCGAGGAGGTACGTAAGTACCGACGCGGCAATCCAGTTAAATAACTTCCTCATATAAATCTCTCCATTCTGAATTCAGTTGCTCAATAAATTCCATTTTCCTTTTTCTTGAACCTGCTTTAATTTGTTTTTCTCTTGTTATGGCTGATTCCATAGAGTCATGTAACTCATAAAATACTAGAATTTTACAATTATACTTTTTAGAAAATCCCTCTAAAAGTCCGTTTTTATGCTCATATATGCGTTTTATAAGATTAGAAGTTACACCAGTATAGAGAGTACCATTTCTTTTGTTTGCAATAATATATACTACTGGTTGTTTCATAATATTTTCTAGATTGCCACGTCGACATAAATGTCTCCTCGCAATGACGATTAGTTATTTTTCATAACCCCTTATAATTAGCTAATATTTTTGCCTTAGCATATATTTTTAGAATGCTGGCAGGATAAGGTTTATTGACGACAAAAGTAAAATCTACATCGGTTTGAATTCCGGAATTTAAAACAAAATTTACCCACCCAGATTTATAAGGCGTTGCAAGGACATTTGTAACTTCCTTGGTAGCTAAGTATTTCTTTTCATTGACGAATCTGATTAAATTGTCGGTATCTAAGTAGCTACTGTTAATATGCTGCTTATTAATCTCGCCGTTAGGTAGTTTTTCCTCAATATAGCCGCCTTTAGTGTTAAATAGCTTCAAGCCGATCTCAACGCTGCCTTTAGGCGCATGCTCAACTTCATCAGGGAAAATAAACGGAAATGTCTGTAACACCGAAGAATAGTTAAATCCTAATGACAAAAACCTAACAGGATATTTTAGTTTAATTAGTTCATTATCTAAAATCTTTATGCCGTGCAGTTCTTCATCGCCGATAATAGCAACTAGGTTATTTTGATAGATCTGTAAAATACCCGAAAGCTGAACTTGCTGAAAAGACGGCAGGCAATGCTTGGCTATTACTCCTATTTCATGTTGTCCTAAGCGTGGGAACATCTTTTTAAATAACGGCATATATTTTTTGGATAGTAATAAATACTTCTCAAGCTTGATGCTATTTTCATCTTCTAAGATATTTTTAAGTAAAGCAGCATTGTTATTTGGCATAATCAGCCCGCAATATTCAATGATACTTCGCTGAAAATTACTTAAATTTTCCTTTAGCTCTTGCATGAAAGTATATACTTCATCGCTTATTTTTTCCTCTTCATCATCTCCGCTTTGGGCATTTTCTGACCCGTCACTTCTTTCACTGCCATAAATTGGTTCAACAAATTCATAACTTTCAACTATTTCATTGATAATTTCGCTTAATTGATCATTAAGTAAAAACTCTTTATTTTTTTCATTTAAGTTTTTCTCTAGCATTATTGACTGCAATAACTTATATATCTCTTCCCGTCTTTTATCAGATACTATTTCCTCAAATTTTCTATTGCCGTATCCTTGTTCAAGCTTGGTAAGGAGCTGTTTAACTATTGCGGTAATTTTTTCCTTTAACTGCTCTTCGTTGGTATTTTGATCAATATCTGTCAAATGCTCCGTTATAAACTTCTTAATATCACTACCAAATAAATACTCCGTTAATGTCGGATGAGTGATATTTAACAACTCACTATAAAAACCGATCGTTTTTTGTTTAAAGAATTTTTTTATATTAACCGATAACTCCTGCTTATTATCATGATCCCGATTTGCATAATATAGCAGTAATTTTTTATTTAATTTTGCAACGCTTCTACGTAGTTCGTTTAATTCGTGTTCCTGCTCAAACTGTAGATTAATAACAGTTTTTGCGGCTTTAATTATTTCTTTCGCAAGTCGTAAAGTAGCTTTTATAGAATCAAGATTTAATTGTTTGATTTTTAGACAGATGGCAGGATAAAATGCAAATGCACTATTCGGTAGATATTCGATTAATTCGTTATTACTCAAACTTGTTGGAACTTGCCAATTTTGTTGTATTATATTATTTATAGTTTGGATTATATCACCGACAAGTTTTTCCCCTTCATAAAGTAATTGCTCGGCTTCAGCTAAACTTGCAGGCTCACCGCTAAAAACATTTTCTAAATTGGCATAGATTTTTGAGAAAATACGATAAAAGGCAAAAGAAACGCCAAGCAGCTCCATAATTGCCGGCATTTGCTCTTTGTAGTATTTCGTTAGAAAAGTTTTTATTGCTTCACTCTCAACGCCGTAATCTCTCACTAATTTATTGCCGTATTTAAAATTATTATCGATATCGATATTATCAATATTTAGCTTTAAAATATTTGCTGCTTGAGATTGGACTATAGTTTCCAGCTTAGTAATGCCGCCTCTAAATTCTACACTACTATCATCCTTTAAAGCTTGCATGATAGTATGATCTATTAATTGCTCGCCGGGTCTACTAATATTAATATGACAGTCTGCATATATAGGCTTATGCATCTCATTATTTTTAGCAGTAAAATATTTAGGGTGTAGTGCTTCTAGATATTCTTTTGTGCCAACACCTATATCGTCATTTCTTCGTACGTGAAAATATAATTTATCTTCATTATCGCCATAAATTGGTGCAACACTTAGTACGAGAGCATTGTTACCGCCGAGTAATTGGGGTGTCCAGCCCATAATTTTTAAATCTTGCGAATAGGTAAAACTAGCAAATGAGCCGTTTTTAAGTACTGCGAAAATCATTGAAAACGGGCTGTTAATTCCTATTATTTGCCTGATACCGCTACTAAATATATGCTCGGCATAAGCGGTAATATCGGATAGTTGAAAGCCGCCTTTTTCCTGTGAGTAATAGAGACTGTTAATTTTACAATTACTGCCTTCGACAAAAAATATAGTCTTGCCTACCACTATCGGTTTTATAGGTGAGACGGGTATGTCTAGCTCCTTGTTGATTTTGATAAACTCGCCTTTAGCTCGATCCCCTTCTTTTACTAAATATATGCCGTCTGTTGTCCCCAGCAATAACTCCGAAGAAAAAGGAATTGACCATAAGACGTTATCAAAGGTCGCAGAGGAAAAAGTAGCAGAGAAGGCTGTTAACGGATTACGGGCTTCTAGCAAAGTTTTATACGCCATACGAAAATCGCTAAAGTCGCCCTTATAGCTTGCCCAAATTGAGTGAATATTTTTATTAACGCCAAAGCACCATAAGCGATTCTCAAATGTTACTAGGTGAGTGGCATATATTTGTGCTTGCTGTTGTTCATAGATATTAGCGGCACTTTGGCTATGCAGCTTTTTTAGTTCATCGTTTATTTTATCAATTTCAGCATTATATATTACTTCGTTAAACGGTTTTTGTATTGCTTGGTTATTTTGCTTATAATAATTCACATGACATTTAAGCGGTTCGATTATAAACATCTTATCTTTATCAGGGAAATTTATAGCTCTATCTATGCTACTGTTATAACCCGCTTCCTGCGTTGCTTGATTTGAATTTTGAATATGAGTATAAAACTTTTCAACAATTGCTGGATCGACTGAGAATTTAAATATTGGTCTATTGATACCAAAACTTATATAGGCTATTCCTTGAAAGCAGCAATAGGAAAAATCCTTAATTCGGAAGGTAAAATCTACGCCGTTATCTTTAAGTATTTTAGTTGTTAAAAACAGTTCACCGCCGACAAAAAACGAGCAGATCGTTTTATCTCGATGAGCCTCAAAAATCAGCAAATAAGATAACTTCCTTGAGAACATTATACTTATTATTTTCCGTGGTACATTATCCTTAAATAAATGTACAAACTGCGTACCGTGCCGGCGCATAATACCGCCTGAAGGTAACAGCATGAAGTTAATTAATTTCTTCACGCCGTTTTGATATAGTCCAAGCTCCGTGCGTCCTTCAATAGTCGGCGTTAGTTCCCCACCCGAAAAATTATTTTTTTGTGAATAGATGAATTGCTCAGGCATAAAAGTTATTTATCAGTTACGCAAATAAGAATATTGATAGTTTGAAATTATCCATGAAATACGGTTTTATATTTCACCGGAATTGATTAAATTGTAACCGATAGAGTGGATACGTCTTGCTTCCTCAAGCCTGATTAAATATTGTCTTTTTAAGCCGTCGGCAAATAAACTATCTGAATACATCGCAAAAGCTACTTGCGAGGCAAGTCCTAAACTACAAAGCAATTTGAAGCTTTGCGGTATCTGACGCCAAGCCGTTTTATCATTATCAAGTAAAAGCTCTATGCTCTGCTGCGAGTAATAAAAAATCGAAGTCAATTTGCCGCCTTTAAAATATACTCTTCCACTCTCAATATAAAACTCTAAGTTAGAAGGAACTATCACTGCTACTTTTACACAGTCATTTATCCCCGGTATCGGCTTAAAGCTACTTTCTTCCCCTTCGATGTTATCAATACGTTTTAATGCAAATCCCCATTTAACCGACAAGACATTTTCCTCAATAGAAGCTTCTACAAACTCTTCACAAAGATTCTCGGCTTTATTAGCAGCATTGCCGCCGGAAATATTACCCTGAATATTACTATTTGAACCTAACAATACTAATGCTTTGCGGATTATTTCTTCTTTCATAATTTACGGCTTTTTATTTCAATAGTAACGGCTCTAATGCATCAACTACAATATTTGCCGTATTATCGACATTACGACATTGCGCTCCAATCATCTGCCGTGGGACGATACTTGCATGCACTGCACCGTTAAAATGCGCATCATCTGCTGCTGCCTGCCAATGTTCTCCCGTATGTCCTGCAACATCAGCCGGCTCTAAGCATTTAATGCAAACTATTTGCCCCTCTTCGGTACGAGTAGCCCCAAAGCTTTCGGAATAGTATAAACTCGGTGCATAGTGATATTGCACTAACCTATCTATTTGCCGCTCAACTGAACCGGTAACACTACCGAATCTTATAGAACTTTCCGTAAAGGCGTAACAATCTCTTATGGAGTTGGTCGTACCTCTTATGCCTCCTAGCATCTCGGTAATGATAAAATTAAAGCCGACAAATGAGTTTATTTCCCCGCTTACTAAGGCTTTAACGCTGTTATAATCGTAGCTTGTTACTTGGCTATCTCGGAGTAAATTGCCGATTTGATGAGAGGAGCAAACTAAATAATATTTTTCATCTGCACCGAAACTGTGTTTTTTAAGTAATTGTTGAGTTTTAAGTAGTTTCTCGACTGTTAATCCGCCGGTTCGCATTGCTTCCTTGGCGTTTGCTCCTTGCTGCCCGTTATGAACGCCTGCTAAGCTATTTGCATGCAGTGCAAGCGTCGCATCAACAAGTTTTACTCCTACCGGAATAACGTTATTTGCTACGTCAAAGTAGATGAGATTTTGCCCCGTTCTACCGCCGTTAACAGGCGAGGCAAAGCTATTGATAATAATTTGATCTTGTTTCCTACCTATTGCCCAGCCTGCAAGTTTTGGGAATTTAGACGTCGGATCGCTAAGCAAATTAAGCTTATCGTTTCTATCCATGGCAGCCGTCCAATAATAGGCTTGCGCCGTTGCTTGGCGTCTAGTAATTCTTGGAGTTTTAAATTCGGTTAGTTTTTCAAGTTTATTCTCATTACCGTCACCGGGTTCATGATAGCCTGCTGCCGTTCTATGCCTCGGCAAAGCTTCGTGGGTGTGCATCGTCTCAAAATATATTACTTCCGTCTCTTGAGTTTCATTTGTAACGAACTTACGGAGTTTTGAGCCTTCTTGTTGAATAACGAGTCCGATATTGCGAGCGAATTGCTCTTTTAGACCATCGGTAATTTGTTCCATGTCTGTAACCTCTTAAAATTGTTAAACCTAAATAATTAAATATCCGGATATTAAAATATCTTGATATTAATACGTTGATAATTATTTGTGGCTTCTTTTTAAAAGGTTACCGCTATGTTAGCGACCTTACGAGAAGTTATCACTCGTGATTTATCACTTCTTATTGTAAGCAATATCGTATAATTGCTCCATCTGATTCACTGCTTCAGTGTGACCGGTATGATTTTTATCTTTAAATTTTACCATAAAACCCTCATCGGATTCAAGTCTTTTAATCTCTTTTAATGCCGATTCCGCTCCTGTAATTATAGGCTTCTCTGCTCCTGTTATAAGTGAATCGGATTTTAACGTTTCGCCGACTTTAACTAACAGATCTACCAGGGCAGGAGAGTAGCTTGATTCTTCTATTAATCCCGCCAATTCTTTCGTGCCGAATTTAGACAAAGCCGCCTGCATCACCTGCATTTTACTATCAAACCCGCCCTGGTAATGTTTCTTTAACCACTCAACATTTGAATTGCGTAATCCTTCTAGCTCTTCCTGCTGTTTTTTCTGAATATCTACAGAATAATTATATAGACTATTAAGTAGCTTCTCTCCTTGTCTTTTACTTAAGCCGCTTTGGTAAAACATCTCTTCGTATTTACTCAGATACTCTTCATCTTCCGTAGTTCTTTTATCAGTATATTTTTTATCTTCAGGCAAACCTAAACGAGCATAAAACTTATTCCATTCTTCATCAGCTGCATCATTCTTTGGAATAGCAACACGACTATTTAAGCCCTTCTCGGCTTCCAAATAGCTGCTTGCCAAAGAAGAAACATCTTTAAACTTACTCAACGATTCTGCTTTTTGCAGATCTTCCGGCAAAGTGGAAAGCCATGAGGTAACACCCTCCGCCTCAAAATCGTTTTGTATAGTATCTTGGTTTTCACTCATCTCTTTCCTCTTTTAGCTTCTCTATTTCTTCTATTGGTATATCTGTAAGTTCAGATATTTTTTCAACCGAATTACCTTTTTGTAACATAATTTTTATTAAATCAGTTTTCCCTTTTTCTTCAGCAGAAACAATATAATCACGCTCCTTTAAGGTTTTGTTCATATAGTCTCGATAAGCTTTTAATTCTTTAGGAGTCATCTTAAGTATGCTAAGCTTCTCGGCTATTTTCTTCATGTAAGGTGATTTAAAATCTTCTCTTACTTCTGAATGTTTTGCCATATATAGCCATTCATCCATTTCATCTTTTACAACATCATCAAATAAAGGTACAGATATTACAAAATACTCCGGAAACAAATTATAATTGTCAAATATTCTGCCGCCCATGTCGGCTAAGTGCAAGTGCATAGGATGTTTGTGGTCAACCTCTCTAAAAACAGTTTTTCCGTGATATAACGGTACTTTCATATTGGCAAACGGAAAATATAATAAATTAATATGGAATACTTTTTTGATAGTAGAGTAGTCCTCGCTTTTAGAAATACTATCGACGATTAAACGGCTGCTGTTAAAACAAGCTTTTTTTAGGAAAAGATCAGTATGTGAGCGATCTATTTCCACTATATATTTATGCCCTTGCTCGTCTTCAACTACGACGTCTGCTACACTAGACTTTAATGTTTCTTTTTCCTTATTACTTTCACTTTCAAGTACTGCTGTTATTTTTACTGCACTATATCCTGCATCTTTAAGAATAATCGAAATAAACCCCTCGACTATGTCATAATCGCCTTTATTTCTTAATAAATTTTTAATAGCGTAATCAAAACTGACTATATTACTCATAAATTTTCTTCCATATTATTAATGTTATTTTCCAACTGCGAACAGATATATAAAAACAAAGCCCTCTGTCCTTCTAAATAAGCGGTGTGCCTATCATTATCGGCTATAAAGTTACTGCGATACATGCCGCTCATATTCGCTAGATCTTCTAAGATCATTTTACCATCATTTGAGGTAAAAATTCTACTATAAATTTTAATTAAATCATTTGCCTTTTTTATAGTAAGATTAATATCGGTTTCATCTAGTTCGTTTGCTTTACCTGCTTCAATTAAAATTTTCATTTCCCGCTCCCATTTGCTGCATTTGTTGTTGCATTTGCGCTGCTTTTCTCTGCTGTCTGATTTGCATTACTTCTTTGTCGGGTCTAAGGATCGATTGCGGTATCCCTCTATGTTCGGCAAGTAGTTTAAAACATAAATCCCAGTTGATATTGTCGTAAATCTCCGGGCAGAAATTACTAATACCGCTACGTTGGAAGAATCCTATTACTTGCTCAATACTATTAACCGCCGATGATTTTTGCGCCCTAGTTAAAGGTGAGACATAACTAACTTCAATGTCGGGTAGAGCATTTATTCCTTCTAATATCGGTAATTTGTTATATTTGGCTAATATCCCGTAAATAGCTCTAATTAGCGGATTTAAAAACTCCGTTTCAATTCTGCCGACCATCGGCGACATCATCCGCATTTGCTCCTCATTCCTTATTTGCACCTCCGTAGCCGTCATTTCTTTATTTTCTTTCTGCATGCGAAATATATCAATATAAGAAGCCTTAAATATCGCATCTCGGCATTTATCTTGTTGCAGCTCCGTACACATAGGATTTTCCACTCTATTTAGCGGGCTTATCTTGTCAAGCGTGCCGTTGCGAAAAAAATTACTCGCTCCCGGCGTATCACGAAGCGGCAAGTGATAGCCGTCCTTCGGTATTAACCAAGAAGGTTGCTCCTGTTTTTGTACAACTTGTATGCCGGTTTTTCTAAAGGAATTTAACAGCTTAATATCCGGTAAAACGTGATGAGCAGGCGCATAGCCGTATACTTCACCTTCCTCCTTAATCCACCTGGTGACGAAAAACGGAAAGTAGGAATAACCGGACTCGGAGATAATTTTTTGCTCAGCTAAATAAATATATTCCGAGCTATAGCCGTGCTGATTGGTTTTACGATTAGTTTTGCTCTTTTCATTGGCAGGAGCTACGATATGTAATATCTCTATTTGTTCATCGGGGTCTTTTAGTAGCTTCTCTTTAAACGGCGCAAAGTCAGACCATTTGTTTGCCGCCGTCTTGACGTTCACCGTAAAAAGTCGATACATCGAATTAACAAAGCCGTATTTATCTTCTTCAAAATAACATTCTTTTAGACTAATATTGCGAAAAAACAGCCCTGACCGCAAATCCGGCTCTTCTTCGACATAAAATATACTAGTGCCAAATGCAGCAAGATTTAAAAAAAACTCGTGTATTTGATTATAAAAATTCGATCCCGGATTATTAAAAATATTTAAGATAGTGTTTTCTATCGTCTCCAACCATAATTTAACTTCCGGTAGCTCGTTTAATGGTTGTTCATCCTCGCTACCTTCTTGCTCTAACAAATTAATATTAAACCATTTAATAGCTCGATTAACCATTAAACTTTGCAAGCCTGAAGCTAATTGCTCCCTTGACCAAATAGAGGTTGAATCAAATATTTCCTTATTGCCGGTGGTTTGCGGACAGACATATTTTTTTAATTCGTCCCACACGGCGTTCCATTTCTCTCGTTTGGTCTTTAGCGTCTCAAAATATTCTATTTTATTACTTAATTCATCACGCATAACTATTTACTCTTTGGGAATAGGGATAATTTGTATTTGCTCTTAAATAAGGTGTTCCTAAACTTCTCGATACTTTTTTAAGTTTCTTCAAAAAATTCATATCATATAATACTTCCGAGCTGTATTTTTTGCCGTCTGCCGAAGTCATTTGCGGTAAACCTAAACTTAGAGTTTCAAGATCTCCGAGTTAGGTAATTTTACCTAACGACTCCCCAAGCTGCGGTAAATCTTGCAGCTTCGGTATTGTCGGCATATTAAAATGCGATAGCGATTGTTTTAAGCCGCCAAGCTCCGGAATTGCGGTTTTGTTACCGAATAAATCCTGCTGCCGTGAGAAAGGCGTATTACCGTATCCTCTTGCTCCTCTCTCAAACGTTACTCTCTCAAGCCCTCCAAGACTTTTGCCTTTATTCATCATATTCATATAATGACCGATACCGAGCAAAGGCGCGGCATATTGTAAGCCCGTTCCGAGTGACCCAAGCATAGAAGCACCGAAAGACCCGGATGTAGCGGCTGCACCTGCCGTAGCTCCGGCACCGGTTGCTGCTGCTCCGGTCGCACTACCCGCGGCAGCGGCAGGAGCAAGATACATACCTGCACCGAATGTTAAAGCTGCAAGTGCTGCTCCTTGCGTCAAACCCGTTAGTCTGCTAGCTTTTTTAAGTTTATTTGCCCGAAAACCTACCGCATTTCCCAAATTATCTAAATGTGCTTGGGCGCTATTGCTGTAATTATCTAGCTGACTATTTAGGTTTTCAGTCTGTGATTTATGGCTGTTATATTCATTTTCTAATCTTTGTTGTTCATTCTGATAATTTCGGATAACATTCTCTAGTGTACTGCGAGCATTATTAAAATTGCCGGTATCTTGTAATAGCCTATTTTGTTGCGAGCTATAGGAGGACAATCTATTTTCTAAATTAGCTTTTTCACTCTCAAGCCCCGTATGTTCTTTGGTTATAGCATCCATCTGCTGACGTATGTTATTCTCTGCTTGCTCTCGCTGCTTCTTTAAATTATCCACGCTAGCGTGATATTTATTTATCTCGCCGCCGGCTTCTTCTTCGGTTAAACCTCTAAGCCTATCCTTTTGCTGTAAAACCGACTCGAACATTGATTGGAAATTACCCGGCAGCTTCTGCATTTCGCTTATTTTACCGGCAAGCGATGGGGCTTTACTTTTAAAAGCTTCAAAGGCTGCCTGCAATTCGTTTGCTTCCGATCCTAAACTTGCCTTTTGCTGCTCTAGATTTTGTAAGCCTCGTTGATATTGCTCCGCCTGCCGGTGTAAATGCCCGCTACTTTGTCCATGCTGATATTTTTGTTGTTCGATACTTTGCAATCTCTGTGCCGATTCGTATAATTGGTTGCTTAAATTATCAATAGCAGTTTGTGCTTCCGAGGCATAGCTGTTATATTCATTTAAGGCATTGTTATAATGGAATTTTTGCCTCTCGGTTTCTCTACCGGTTAAGTACTTGCCGCCCGGTACGTATTTACTTATCGCTCCGGTAATTGCCTTAAACGGCTTTTTAAATATTCCTCCCATTTTTTAAATCTCTTTTATTTATTATTTTTTATCTTTCTAAAGCGTTATAATCACTAATAACTTTATTATAACGTAAATAATTGCGACTTATGCTTTCCTGCTGCGTGCCGGTTTTAGCATCCATTGCCAGATAACAAAAACTCTCTACTATATCGGTACATCTAGTCGAGCTTGAATGAGTACCACGCTTACTCGCATCAAACTCATATAAGCCGTTTAACCCTTCTCGGCATTTTCTCTCGTCTATTCGTAAATAACTCGCCGTAAGTAAATTACGGGCTTTGTTTATCATTTCTTCCCGTAAGTATTTTCGTCCTAGCTCAAAAGGTACAAAGCCTAGCTTTTCCGCTATCTCGTTTGCTTGTTGTAATCGTGTATCCAAGGTCGGCATTTGACGCCTAGCCATATCATGAGGCAGCACATTTCTTCCATAATTATAGGGGCGAAGCCTTAAATGATTTAAATAAAACTCTAAGCCTTTGCCTCGGTTAATATAGAAATCTATAATATCTAGACCCTTTTTCTTTTCCTGTACAAACCAAATACTAGTGTAATCAACTATGCCGATATCCCAATAAGTATTCACCTTGTAAGCCGGATCGTAAGGCAGCTGAGTTATGCGTCCTTCCGCTTCGGCAAGTCTTAACTGCTCGACAAACGTACCGCCTTGATCGGCGCGTTTGTAACGATAGGCTTCAAAGTCGCAATAAAATTCTCGGCGGATTTCTTCAGTTGTCATGTCTACTGATTTAAGGCTTGCAACCGCCACTAAAGGCTTGCTATCATGATCCGTAGTATCTTCAATGGTTTTAATCTCACAAAAAGCGTTTTCATCATCTTTATATTTTAAATATAACTCTTCGCCGTGTATTAATTTTGGATCATCGGCAGGCGTATATAAATAAAGCAGCCACGAATTATTGCGTATTACCATCGGCTCTATTACCGAACTCATCGCCCTTGGGTCGTGATAAGAATATTCGGAAATCACTGCTCCTTTAATACCGCTTCCCCTAATACTACTATAGCGATCACTACCGACAAACTGAATTACCGAACCGTTTTTAAATACTATTCGCTGTTTATATTGCTGTGATTTAGCAATAGCTGCCTCCGGAATAAATGACATATAAGAGCGTCCCGCTAAGGTCATGCCGTCCCAGACCGACATTTTAGCCTGGTTATAGGTCGGGTAAACATACCAGTATATGCCGACTTCCCGCAATGCGCTAGCTGTTATCCAGTTAATGCCCATAATATCCTTACCGGCTCTTCTATGCCACACGGCTATTGCCTTCTTACCTCCCTTATATAAATAACGCCATAAAGGCAATTGAAACGGATAGGGCGACCAATCAACCGGAAATTTTAAGCTTTTATTATTCTTTAAGTTTTGCTTATTTTCTTCTTTATTAGTCCGTGTTTGTTTTTGTATCGTTGTCACTATCCGCTCCGTAAGATTCTACTTCAAAATTACCGATTTCGCTTAATTGTTTTGTCTTATCGTTATCGTGTTTCTTATTCTCAACTGCGTTGCCGTTCTTACCGCTGCTTTGATATTTAGGCGAATTAGCCTTAAGATATTCTAGTAAACTCTTAGAACAATATTTCTTTTTGCGGACTATACATTCGCCGTCTTGGTTATAGGTTACCTCTTCATAGCCGTTAATAGCCCGATCATAGAGTACGGCTTCAGCTCTTTCGGATGCGTATCTAAGCGCAAGACTGACGCATTTAGTTAAATATTTGTCATCATGAATTAGTTTGTGTAAATGTATAGGAGACCCGACTATTACCTTCTTAGCAGCAAGACCGATATTGCCTATTTCGCATAGCTCTTGCAGAAAAATTATAATATTATCCTTAGAGCCGAATTTATCAATCGTGCTAGCTGCTATTTTATTTAAATGTTTATCAAATAATTTGTAATTTTTTGAGCTATAATTTTTAATCACAAAAATACCTCCAATCCCTGTATTATAGAGGTTTTTACCATGGATTACAAATGGAAGAGCTAATTATATGCTAACTTATAGTTATTGCCTTAAATTATTCTATTTATTAAACTGCGTTTGTGTTATAATTCATCTGTAAATTGTAATAATGAATGAGAAATGCAGAAACCTTCTAAAGACGAAACAAAAAATATAGATGAATTAAAAAATACTGCAGCAGAAAATGATGAAGAGTATATAGAAGATGATGAATGGTGGATGAGTTATGATAGTGGAGTACCTGCTGAAGATATTACTGAGCAGCTTTTAAAAGCAAAAGAAGAACTAGCTGCAAGTAAAAGGGGTTACAGTAAACTTGGATAAATAATATACTTACTAAATTGAGTTACCACACTTCTAAAGAGGGGTATTTGTATGGCTAGGGACATTAGAACTCTTATAGATGATTATCATACATGGTTAAAAGATAAAACAGATTGGCAGCAATTAACAAATTGCATAGAGATCACTACTCCCTACCTTGATCGACATAATGATTATATCCAAATTTATCTAAAGCAGGAAAAAGACTATTATATCCTGACTGATGATAGTTATACTCTTGAAGATTTAGAGCAATCAGGATATGCATTGGACTCTCCTGCTAGACAAAAATTTTTAGAAACGACACTTAACGGCTTTGGAATACAAAAGAATAAGAACGAATTATTTACTGAAATTAACCATCGGAATTTTGCTTTAAATAAACATAACCTTATCCAAGCAATTTTAGCTGTTAATTATCTGTTTTATAGCAAGGTTGAATGTTAAATTATTATTTGAATAGATTAGCTATTTACAAAAATATAAATTTATCAAAAAACGGAAAATTTTTTTTTATTAACCGATTAATTCCCTCCGCAAAAATTTTTTCAAACTCCCCCCAACCCCCTTCCTAAAGCCAAACTACCCCCTACCGTAGATTTAAGTCTCAGATCCGGCAAAAAAATAAGAAAAAACGGCAAAAAGTGGCTAAAAAACAACAATATTTGCCTTAATTTGTTAAATTATCCTTAGCCCTCTGCTGCTCCATCAGAGGGCTAAACACTTAGAACCCTAATAACTATAAGGATTTGATTAGGCTTTTAGTTTCATATGCTCCTTATATGTTCCGGGCAACGAATAACGGGGAAAATAAATATTATAATTACTATAATTTCTTCCTGCTCATACAATTAATCTATAAATATATAAATAACTACTTACTTATTATTAACTATTTATATAAATAATATCTTTATTATATTTAATAATTAAATATTAAATATTTCCTAATAAAACTCTTCTGATTTTCTTTCAAAAAATAAAAAATTATAAGTTAATAATAATTAGTATTATTCTTTATTATTTCGTTGTTTTGTTCAATGTTCCTCTTATTGCCGTTGAAAAGTCACAAAATTTTTATAATTTTGGTAAATATTAAAAAAATTATAAAAATTATTATTTTATCCGCTGTACTTCCAAAATTTCCCACGGTAATGGTGGTCTAAAGCGTTAATTAACTAATAACGTTTTATATATTAATAATTACTAACTATAAACTTAACAATTAATAATAGGTTTTTTATGTTTAACGTTAAAATTGACGGTACTAATTTTTATAAGCTTCATAATATTGACAAACATGATTTGACTAGAGCTTTTTTTCAAGGCGAAGTAGAATTTAATTTTAAATTAATAATAGAATATTACAGAAAAAATAAACATTTTAATAATATATACCAAAAAATTTATGAGGATTTGACTGCTTGGAATATATATTATGAACCACATGAAACCCAAACTTTTAAAGAAGAATTAATTATGAAGCAAGGTTTTCTTCCTTTTAGTTATGAGGGTAAAAACTTGATCGCTTTATGTAGAGATTTAAATGATGGTTGGTTTCACTGTTACGAAACGCAATTAGAAAAATACGCTCAACAAGTAACTAAAAAAAGTACCGAAGTTTACAATGATAAAGTATTTTATTTAAATAGCTATCGTTGATAAAAAAAGCCTAAAGTTAAGCTAATTTATAAGCTTAACTTTTCTTTTATAAGCACTATATAAGTTTAATTTAAGCTTTATTTAATAATAATAATTTAATTAGCACAAAATATTATATAAGCGTTGTTATTGTTTCGGGGGTAGTAACCTAATTATTTTTTTACTTAAGTAATACAATTAATCTATAAACAGATAAGTAATTTATGAATTACTTATCATTAACTATTAATATAAATAATATCCTTATTATGTTTAGTAATTAAATATTAAACATTTCTTAATAAAAATCTTCTAATTCTTCTTTTAAAAATAAAAAATTATAAGTTAAATAATAATTAGTATTAATATAGCTAGTAATTAATAATTGCTAGCTATATTTAATTGCTAACGAAAAATAGCAAATTTATTATTTTATAGTTTTTATAATAAAATATAGCCCAAATATTTAAATTCCCTAACTTTGCCGCAAGAAAGAGACACTAATAAAAATAATTATAATAACAATAAAATAGTAATAAAAAATCGTAAATACTTATCTTTCCTACTTTATAAAGTTTGTAACAAACTTACAAATCCTTATTCTTATCAGGTTTTTACCCTTTTACCGCCAAAAAGAGACAGTAGTAAAAATAATTACAATAATAATAAAAATAATGATTTCCCGCCTTGACTTCAAAATTACTTCATGACATCGATAGGATAACGACAAAAAAACTAATAATTATATATAAGTAAAAAAATTACACTAACAATAGTAATAAATAAATTTATAAAAAAATATTTTTTTATCGTTATGAAGTAAATAGATCACAATAACAACTTAACTATTAATAAATTGTGAAATTTAAAACTTTAATAAACTTAACAATTAATAATTAACAATAAAAAACGAGGTTAATTTATGATTATTTCTAAAGAACGTAAAATAGACTTTACAACTAATGGCAAGGCTGAAGCGTTAGAATATAACGACGAATTAATTACTACGTATTACAAAGACAAGCCGGAAATAACTAATAAGAATAATTCGCCGGAGGATAGGCTTGATTTAATATTTTGTAGTAATAACTTAGATTATCATATATGTTTTGAACCTTTAATTTTCAACGAAATAATAGCTTTTGAATGCGACTTAATACCTATTAAATATAATAAAAAGGGTATGTTAGCTTCGCCCTGTTATGGAATGGAGTTAATCGCTTGGCTAGGAAATTATGAATTATTAGCGAACATTATAATTAATAACCGAGGTAACTTTTTTACCTCTACGGGTAAGATTTCTAAGAATTTCAAAAATCTTATGGACAAAAACCTAGCCGAGAAAATCCTAAAAATATATTTAAAAGTATCAAAAACTCTTAACAATAAAACTAAAGAGAATTAGGCTTTTACTAATTCAAAAGTAAAATTATAACTTTCACAAGCTAGCCTTAATGCCGTAGAGTATTTACCGATGATCCACGCCCCTATAAAAGGGGTTTCCGGTTTAAGTTTTATTTGTTTTGAATCGTTATTTTCTTCAACCGCTTCTAATCTACTAAACCAAGATTTATCCACAGCCTCGCCGTAATGTGCTATCAAATATTGCCTTACTTTATACCATATCGAATTAGGATTTAACCCCGCAAGCCCGATATAGCCGTTGCTAAGCGTTTTTGCTGTTTGTTTAGGCGCATTGCCGGTAAAAGGTAAGATTTCCAAACGCTGTATTTCCCGCCCATACACCGCTTGTATTTCTTGAAGCAATCGAGTTTTAACATAATCGGACAAAGTAATATTTTTTGTTAATTTTAGTTGATAAGCCTCCGAGGCAATTTTAGAAAACTCACAAGAGCGTAATAAATGGTCAGCGATATCCGGTTCAAAAACTGCCGCTATCTTTCGCTCTAATAACGCCTTTTGACTCGTATCCAAGCTATATTCTTTTTCAGCTAAATATTCATCTCGTGCTTTAGTAACCTCATCCACTTTAAACTTAAAGCCGTCGTTATTCACAACCGGAGCTTGTCGCAGCTCATAAGTTAAAGCTTTAGCCATGTAATTTAAAACTGCTTTTTTGTTATAAAATTTATTATTTGGGTATTGCTCAGCAAGTTTCAGCAGTAATTGATTAGTGAAATTTAAATTAAATTCTCGGTTTGATCTAAGTTGTAATATGCCTATATCTTCTTCGGTTAACGGATGGAATTCGGATAATTTCTTACCGCCGCACCATTGTTTTGCCTTATCGATAAGCGTAGAAATCGGATTAGAGGAAATAGCCGAATCGGCTGAATGAGGATTAGCCTCCGGTGAAGGTAGAGGATTCTCGGCAAGGTCATTTTTATTATTTATTTCTAAATTTTTATTTATAAAATTAGATTCGCCGAGATATCTAGATTTATTTATAGATATACTATTATCTATTATATTGTCTGGGTAAAAATTTTTACAGGCACAGCTGCAATTTTTTTCAGGTTCAGCTGAAAAATTTTGTCGGTAAGGCTCAAAATTTTTTACAAGTTTTATACATGGCACGTTACGGCATTTTACGTAATTTTTTATCACCGTATTTAAAGTAAGTTGAATAAAACGCCGTCACGCAATTCCAGCAAGCACTGCCTAATACGACGCTGACAAACTCCGAGTAGTTGCTCAAAATAATAATAACTTTTTTGCAATTCATTTAATTCATCATTTGCCCTCTCTAAAATCTGATCATTTTGTAATAGCGAAACTATCAATGATAAAACTTGCCGAGCGGTTTTACTTAAAACTTTACCGTCGCTAGAAGTCAAATTACGCCATTCAGGCGGTATAAAATTACCGACTAAATTATAAAAAATAGTATCATTTACAGTTGTGGAAGTAGGAAAAGGTGTAACTATTTTTTGCATACGCCCTCCTTCTGAAACCCAGTTAAGAAGAGGCTTGGCGAGGTATTACCTAGATCGAAAATTAAGCCGAAAGGCGAATAAAAGGAACATATGAAATTTGAAAGAGAATAAAAAAGCCCTGAAAACCCGATAGGAACTGGTGCTGCCAGGGGGATTTGAACCCCCGACCTCATCATTACCAATGATGTGCTCTACCGCTGAGCTATGGCAGCTGAAATTTAAGAAAGGCGTCATTGCGAGCCGGTCTTGTTGCATGGATCAAAAATTACTATATTTTGAGTATTTTTTAAAAGTACCGCGGTGTCATGCCGTGGCTTGACCACGGCATCCAGTTAGGCTTTTTAATTTTTTCTGGATACCGTGGTCAAGCCCACTACTGTACGAACGTTTAAATAAAGAGGTAAAAATTCTGTCATTCCGTGGCTACGACCACGGAATCCAGCTTATAATATCATAAAAAGATTCTAAAATAAGTCTAATATGGCTTTATTTTCCTGGATGCCGTGATCAAGTCACGGCATGACACAGCCTTTTTTCAACGTTCGTACAGTAGTGGGTCAAGCAACTAGATGACACCATACTTGTAATAACCATAATACAGTAAATTATGAGCCATGCGCCCGCGCGGGAATGACATAAAAGGTTACGGGAATGACATTCCAACTGCTTTAAATTTATCCCCCAACAACACCCCATGAGAATAACATCAATTAAAACTCTTTTGCCATATATTATTATATAGGTCAAGGAAAAATTAATTGAAAATCATTTATTTTTATAATTCTTCCATTTCTGAACGATCTTTATAAAAAGATAATGCAACTAGTCCCAATATACTTAATAACATTATATAGTAAACCGCCGAAGTTACATGCCCTGTTTTTTGTACTAAATACTCTACAACAAGCGGAGCAGTTCCGCCAAAAATACTAGTTGCCGTGTTATAAGACAAGGAAAGCGCAGTATTACGGATATTTATTGGATAAAATTCTGCTTGTAAGGCCGGCTCCGGTCCGATATAGCTACCTGCTAAAACCGCCATTATCATTTGTGAAATAATTACTTCGGTAAAACTGCCGGTTTCAAATATTTTAATCAAAAACGGTGTTGCTGCAATAATAATGAATAAATTTATGACAAAAATTCGTCTGCGTCCTATTAAGTCCGATAAATAGCCGCTAAGCAGAGTTATAACTATCATAATTATATAGCATATGCTAGCAAGGCTATTTACTTCATTTTCCGTAAAGCCGCGGTTAATTTTTAAAAATGATACCAAATAAATTGCATGCAGATAAAATATTAATGACCCGGGCGCATTAATAAATATAGATATTAATATATCGAACCAATGCTTAACGATAACTCTTTTTAGAGGAGAATTTAAAATTTTATGATGTTTTTTGAGATTTTTAAAATCCGGAGTTTCAGGAGTATGTTTTTGGATATAAAGTCCGGCAAATAAGATAAAAAAGCCTAGCAAGAACGGGATTCTCCAACCGAAATTGTCAAATTGAGCGGTAGTTAAAACATTTTTAGTGAGGTAGGAAACAAAAGAGCCGAGTAATAACCCCGTACAAATACTAGACATCGAAATACTGCCGGTAAAACCTCGTTGTTTTTTATTCGTATGTTCAATAACAAAGGAAATAGAACCAGTAAGCGCGCCGCCCATTGAAAGACCCTGCAGTATGCGTACCAGGAACATTAATATAGTTGCCGTAATACCTATAGTAATGGAATGGACCTCCCTATATACAGAATCAATAACAGTAGTTATAGTTCTAGAATAGGAAATTAATCCTAGACAACAATAAGGAGGTCCAAATGGAAGTTAACACAATTGGCATAGATATTGCAAAAAGAATTTTTCAAATACATGGAGTAGATAAAAACGGCAAGACAATATTAAAGAAAAAATTGATTAGGGATCAAGTATTAAGCTTTATAGCTAATTTACCAAAATGTTTAGTAGGAATGGAGGCATGCGGCGGAGCTAATTATTGGGGAAGAGAAATAACAAAATTAGGACATGAGGTTAAATTGATAGCACCACAATTTGTAAAACCATATGTTAAAACTAATAAGAACGACCAAGCTGATGCAGAAGCAATATGCGAAGCAGTAGCGAGACCAAATATGAGATTTGTACCAATCAAAAGTGTAGAGCAGCAGGATATTTTATCAATTCATAGAATAAGAGCAAGGCTAGTAAGAAATCGTACTGCACTAGCTAATGAGATTAGAGGATTATTGTATGAATTTGGCTTAATTATTCCACAAGGGATAAATAAAGTTATCAGTAAATTAACAGAGATTTTAGATAGTGAAACTTTAAGCCGTCTTAGTTATCAAACGTTTAGCGAGTTGAAAGAAGAATTTGTAGATAATGATAAAAAAATAATAGAGTTAGAAAAAAGATTAAAAATACTAGCAGGTGAGTTAGAAGAATATAAACGATTAACAGCTATACCCGGTATAGGTTTAATTACTGCTACAGCATTAATAGCTTCGATAGGTAATGCAAAAAATTTTAGTAATGGTAGACAATTATCAACTTGGCTTGGTTTAGTACCAAAACAATATTCGAGTGGAGGTAAAGAAAGGTTACTTAGTATAAGCAAGAGAGGTGATACTTATTTACGTACTTTATTAATTCAAGGAGCAAGAGCGGTATTAAATGCTAAGCTAAGGTTTACAACTGAAGCACAAAAAAATAAAAAAGATTTTAGTAAATTTACTAAATGGATGTTTAATTTATTAGAACGATGTGGGCATAATAAAACTACTGTTGCAATAGCGAATAAATTAGCACGAGTAGTATTTGCAGTATTACGCACCGGCAATGATTATAATGAAACTAAAGTTTGTAACTGATAAGTTAACAAAATTTAGTAAATAAAATATTAATAAGTATTACTCTAAAATAGAGACTAATATATTCCAACCTGAAATATGCGTGAGATAATAATATTGATGGTAAATAAGACAAACCTTAACCTACAAAAAAACTGATTACCGCACAGGCTCTAATGAAGCCGGAAAAGTGATAAGTAAAAGTTAGTAGGTAGCGAATTCCATCAGGGCTAATTGATAAATTTAAAGTGATAAATTTAAAGTAATTTATCAATTATAAGCCGAATACATGACTGCATTTGCTTGTTGACTATTAAATATTATTTTTTTCTTGCATTATTGGGGAGGTCCATACATGTGGTAAGTCGGTAATATGCCGATTAATACGGTCGGGACGGACATACAAAATATAGCACTAGTTAAGGCTATTTTTCTGCCGAATTTATCGCCGATAATGCCGAAAAATATCCCTCCGACCGGTCTCATTAAATAACCTACCGCAAATACGAAGAAAGCTTGCAGTAATGAAACATTCGGATCATTATTCGGAAAAAATTTGACTCCTATAATAGGTGCAAAATGTCCAAATAAAAAATAATCATACCACTCAAAGGTATTGGCAATACCGGTAGAAAAAATTAACTTACTTTTATTCATTATTATTACATTTTTTACATTTTGATGTGGTTCTTAGTTAAAAAATACAACTATGTCATTCCCTCGCGCATGGATGTCACCTTAAGGAGCAAAAACGTAAGCCGTCATTGCGAGGAAGTGCAGGCATTGTTGCATGGCTACCGGAATCGTCATTGCGAGGAGGGACAAAGTCCCGACGTGGCAATCTAGGAAAAAAATAGCCAGGAATGCTATGGGAATTATTATTTTCTGGATTCCCGCTTTTAGCTAGAATGACATACTGCTGCTTTTATCGAGCCATGCAACAAAGCCCCGCGCAGGCGAGAATGACATAGTTCTAAGTTACGCCATATCTTTATTTTTCTTACTCATAACTTTCTTTTCTGAATATATTATAAAGAGTGTTGCGGGAATTATTATTAAAGCACCTTGCAAAGTACTTTTTTCAGGCAATTCGTTAAATACTAAATAAGCCGCTAGAGCTGAAATTATTAATTCTAAATATCTATAAGGAGCAGTAGCGGTAGCATCTACTAAGCTAAATGCTTTAAGTAAAAAGAATAAAATTAAACTGCCGCCGCATCCCAAAATAAATAATAATAGTAACTCAAACATTGTCGGAGTTTGCCAATATTGTACTGCAGGCGGTACGGACACTATGGCGGTAACTATCGCCGAATAAAATAACATACTAATCATCGATTCTTTTACTACGAATTTTTTATTGATAATATCCAGCATGGCAAATGATATAGCCGCCAGAACAAAAAATAATATTTCAGGATTAAAGTCGCTAGTATGCGGTTTTAAAGTTATTACAACGCCGAGAAGACCGATTAAAGTTACTACCCATCGCTGCCAAATAATATTTTCGTTAAGAAAAAATATAGCAAGTACTAAGGTGAATAAAGGTATTGAGAAGCTAATAACGGTTGCGGTAGTTACCGGAGCAATGCTAAGACCGTAAGTCCAAGACGTCATACCGAAAAATAATAACACTCCTCTTAATATATGAACGAACGGGCGGCTAGTTTTTAAGGTATCCTTGCCGTAATACGCAACAAACGGTAATAAAATTAGTGCGCTGAAAAGAAAACGGAAAAAAGCTACTTCAAAACTATGTAAGCGGATACCGAGATATTTAGTAGTTATATCGTTGGCAGCGCTACTTATCAAGCTTAATAAAAACCAGCTAATACCGGTAAGATATGTTTTTAGCGCACTATTCATTAATCTACTCTCAATTTATAATTATTTTTATTTAAATGTCTTGCTTTTATGATAGAAGAATTTTATCTTTTATGACAATTGCCGTGTGTTTATATAAAAATTTCAAAAAGGTTATGTATAATACAGCAATCTATTTTAAGCAAGAAAAGGTTGTAATTTATGATAAGAATAGTTAAAAAATTGGGGATATTTGTATTTGTTGCGTGTATAAGTATTAATAGTTTTGCAAAATCTACAAGTTATGATGATGTAGATTCTACATCGAATTATGATACGGATTATTATGAAAATGAAGGAAGCCTAACGTTCAAAGTCCGGCTAGCGGGAATACAGTCTAGTGCATCGCAGAAAAATTTACCGCCTCCGACGAGTAGCACGCCGGTTTCAGTCGGCAAATTTGTTGAAAACGGTTATGGCGGAGATGCCTCGACTACTATATTCTTTAATAGCTATCTTGCCGCAGAGCTGTCACTAGGGGTAAATGTCTTACGTACTAAATATTCTTCTTTAGGTAATATAGCAAATAATTACGGCGTTAATAGCGACCTTGGAAAAAGAAAAGATTTATATATGATTCCGGCAACCGTTACCGGACAATATCATATTGCACCTTACGGAGGTGTAAGACCTTATGTAGGAGTCGGTTATCACGGTTCTTATTTACTTACTCAATCAAAAGTTTTTAAAATTAAAAACGGTCACGGAGCAGTCGCGCAAATAGGAATAGATTTCTATGCTAAGGATGATACGTTAATCAATTTAGATGTAAGGCAATTTTTCTTAAGTCCGAAAGTTACTTATAAATCAAATTTAGTCGGCACTAATAACGTAACTTCTAAGGTTAAGCTTAATCCCCTAGTAATTTCAGCAGGTATAGGCTTTAATTTTTAATGTGTGGATCGATAAGAACGTTCTTTATGTCGTTCTAGCTAAAGACGGATGGGGGTATCAACTTAAGCGATAAAGGTCCATAAAGTTCGTCATTGCGAGGAGGCATTGTTGCGTAGATACTAGAATCGTCATTGCGAGGAGGGACGTAGTCCCGACGTGGCAATCCAGGAAAAAATAGCAAAAAATGTTATGAAACTTATTATTTTCTAGATTGCCGCGTTCCGCACAAATGCGGCGTTGTTGTATGGCTCGAATTTTTGCAAAGTGTTTCGCTGTCACCCCGTGGCTTGACCGGCTTTGTTGCATGGATCGAAAATTGCTATATTTTGGGTATTCTTTAAAAGTACCGCGCTGTCATGCCGTGGCTTGACCACGGCATCCAGTCAGGCTTTTTAATTTTTTCTGGATACCGTGGTCAAGCCACGGTATGACAAGTTTTAAGCGATTTTAACCATCCATGCAACAACGCCGACTTGATCACGGGGTCCAGAAAGTAAGAACTGGATACCGTGGTCAAGCCCACTACTGTACGAACGTTGAAAAAAGGCTGTGTCATGCCGTGACTTGATCACGGCATCCAGGAAAATAAAGCCATATTAGACTTATTTTAGAATCTTTTTATGATATTATAAGCTGGACTGAAGTGGTCGTAGCCACGGAATGACAGAATTTTTACCTCTTTATTTAAACGTTCGTACAATAGTGGGTCAAGCCACGGTATGACAGCGTACAAGGAATATCTAAATATGTCATTACAAATTATCCAGTTATTATATTTAGTTTCTGCCGTTTGCTTTATTTTATCGTTAAAGTTTTTATCATCACCGAAACAAGCTCGTCTTGGAAGTTATGTCGGTATCGGCGGTATGATAATAGCGGTCGGTATTACTTTTTTTCTTCCCGATTTTGCTCATAAACTTCCTATTATAATAATTATTCTAGCCGGCGGAATGGTCGGCGGTAGTATCGCTAAAAAAATCTCAATGACGGCAATGCCGCAATTAGTTGCCGGTTTTCATTCTTTTGTCGGTCTCGCTGCGGTATTTGTAGCTTATGCCGCAATATTATCTCCGGAAAATTTTGCGATCGGCATAGCCGGCAATTTACCGATTAGTTCGTTGATAGAAATTTCTTTAGGTGTATCTATCGGTGCTTTAACTTTTAGCGGCTCGATAATAGCCTTCCTGAAATTACAAGGATTAATGAGAAGTGCGCCGATAAAATTTGACGGTCAACAATATATATGTTTGCTAGCAATCGGAATGTTATTAATTTTAATAATATTATTTATTCGTTCGGAAAATATATTTTTATTTAACCTGATAATAATTTTATCATTACTAGCGGGCGTATTATTAATAATACCGGTCAGTGGGGCCGATATGCCTGTTATCGTCTCAATGTTAAATTCTTATTCCGGTTTTGCGGCGGCGGGAATCGGTTTTACGCTGAGTAATAGCTTATTAATTATTACCGGTGCATTGGTAGGCAGTAGCGGCGCGATACTTAGTTATATAATGTGTAAGGCGATGAATCGCTCGCTTATTAAAGTTATTTTCGGCGCTTTTTTATCACCGCCCAAAAGTTCCGGCGGTAACATCGATAACGATAAAGTGGCAAAAGTAAGCTGTCCCGAAGATGCTGCCGGTTTATTACGTAATGCCTCATCTATTATAATAGTTCCGGGTTACGGGATGGCGGTTGCTCAATCACAGCATATTATAAAAGAAATGGTTGATATATTAGAGCGTGCGGATATTAACGTAAGATTTGCCGTACATCCGGTTGCGGGTAGAATGCCCGGCCATATGAATGTGCTACTTGCCGAGGCTAATATCGATTATGAAAAGGTATTAGAGCTTGAAGAAATTAACCGAGATTTTGCCAATACCGACGTGGTGCTAGTGATCGGCGCAAATGACGTAACAAATCCTGCCGCTAAGAATGATCCGGCTAGTCCGATTTATGGGATGCCGGTACTTGACGTAGAAAAAGCTCGAATAATTTTATTTATAAAACGTTCAATGGCCCCAGGCTATGCCGGCATAGAAAATGAATTATTCTATCATGATAATACTTTAATGTTATTCGGAGATGCTAAGAAAGTTATTGAAGACATCGTTAAGTTTTTAAATGATGATTGACTTGAAGCTAATGTTTTGTTAAAAGTATATAACTATTGTTAATCTGAAGAAGTGTCATACCGTGGCTTGACCCACTACTGTACGAACGTTTAAATAAAGAGGTAAAAATTCTGTCATTCCGTGGCTACGACCACGGAATCCAGCTTATAATATCATAAAAAGATTCTAAAATAAGTCTAATATGGCTTTATTTTCCTGGATGCCGTGATCAAGTCACGGCATGACACAGCCTTTTTTCAACGTTCGTACAGTAGTGGGCTTGACCACGGTATGACACTTCTTATAATAACTATAATACGGTAAATTATTAACCATGCAACGACGCCTCGCCTACGCGGGAATGATATCAATTATGAACAGTATACTCACAAACATTTTTTAAATTAACATTAACTATCATGAATGCGCAAAAAATACTCCCTCTTCTTCCGAAAGCCACAGCTATATGGTTAATTGAAAATACTTCTTTAACTTTTAAACAAATTGCTGATTTTTGCGGTATTCATGAATTTGAAATAAAAGGTATGGCGGACGGGGAAGTGGCGCAATCTATTAAAGGACTAGACCCTGTCGCCAACGGTCAGTTGACTTTAGAAGAGATTGAGCGTTGCAGTAAAGATCCGCAGAGTAGTTTACAAATTCTGATTAGCTCGGCTTATGAGTTGATGGATAGTAAGAAAAAACAACGCGCCAAATATATCCCCATTGCTAGGCGTCAAGATAAGCCGGATGCAATTTATTGGTTATTGCGAAATTATCCGACGATCCTGGATAATCAAATAATTAAATTAATCGGTACTACTAAATCTACTATAGCGGCTATTAGAGATCGCAGTCACTGGAATATGAAAAGTATCCACGCGCGTGATCCCGTGTTGCTTGGGATATGCAGCCAAGTAGAATTAAACAAAATAATAGCACAATTAGAGCTTTCTTCAGCAAAAAATCATGGAGATGAAAATACCGATACTAAGTAATAAATATAGCAAGTATTTCAAAGATTTAGTTTTGAGGTAACCCTTATCATCAACGAATTATCTAACCTTTACAATTACTTAAAAATGTTTGCCAAGATTTAAAAATTTTTCTGGACTTGGGAATATAATAATTATATAAACTTTGACAGTAAGTAACCCCAACTATGGATAATTCTTATCCATAGTTCGCGTTAAGTAGGTTATTTTAAAATAGAAGGGCTCGTAGCTCAGTTGGTTAGAGCACGCCGCTCATAACGGTGTGGTCGCAGGTTCAAGTCCTGCCGAGCCCACCAGCGTTTTTCAGCAAATTCATGCACGTATCGGACTAGCCTTGTTGCATGGCTCAAAAATTAATAAAAACCCCGTCATTGCGAAGCCACGGAGTAGCTGTGGCAATCTAGGAAAAATAGTCATCCTGAATTTATTTCAGGATATTTTTCAATAGACTTCTTTCCAAACTCGCTTATAGGGAGGAATTTGAAGGAGACACTTCACCTTGAACCGCAGCGTACTCTAGTGTATGTGAGGATTCGAGTACCGGCTCGACGTACAAATTACCCCTAGAAGTAGAGAGTTTCAAAAGAAGTCTAATAGATGCGGCAAACTTGTTCAGCATGACAATAAAAGTATTATTCTCTAGATTGCCGCTCTAGACTACTCCCCCCTCGCAATGACGATTCCGGTAGTATATACAAGTTAAATTGAGCGTAAATTACTTCGCTGCAATTGCATTTTTATTACAAAAAAAATATTTTTAAGCTTCTAAAACAAATAATAAGCAATAAAATTGGATCGCTAAATTAATTATAGTTAACATTTAGTTAAATAAATACTGAAAACAAAATTAGGTAATTATATGAATTTTGATGATTATAAAAACGGTGAAGTGCTAGATTTTAAAGGTAAATTAAATGATACCGATATCCCAAATCTATTAGAATATTTAAATAAACATTCTGAGATTACTAATCTTGATTTATCCTTTTGCAGAGGTATAACCGATGAAAGTATAAAAGCAATAGCCGCTTCTAAGAATCTCGAAAATATTACCAATCTTAAGCTAACTGGTTGTAATAAGATAACAGATGAAAGTATAAAGGCAATAGCTGCTTCTGAGAATTTTAGAAATATTACTAATCTTGATTCATCCCTTTGTAATGGTATAACAGATGAAAGTATAAAGGCAATAGCCGCTTCTGAGAATTTCAAAAATCTTACTAATCTTAAGTTAACTAGCTGTTATAATATAACTGATAAAGGTTTAGAGGCTTTAGCGGTTTCTAAGAATTTCACAAATCTTACTAATCTTGATTTGGCCTATTGTGATAATATAACCGATGAAGGTATAAAGTTTTTAGTAGGCTCTGAGTATTTAAAAAATCTTACTGATCTTGATTTGTTTCGCTGTAATATAACCGGCACTACAATAGAGATGTTCGTAGAAAAAAACCCATTTAAAAATATCAGATTTCCAATAAATGAGCAAAAACTTTACGACGGCTTATGTAAAATCAGAGATAATAAGGATAAAGCAGGTTTTAAATTAGAAGAAGCTGTAAAAGATATGGTGTTTAATATAGCACCGGCTGATGAGCAAGGTAACGTAATCAAGTATATAATAGAAAATTCAGCAAAGTACCATTTTGCAATCAATTCAGTTAAAGATGAATATGATTTAGCTGATTTTTATACTCATTCTCCTGAAATGCAACAATTTTTGTTTAATCACGGCATGGTTCCAAAGCCTGAGTCTAAGGAGCAGGATCCAACATTACGGGAGATGGCTCAGGGGCAACAATCCGTACACCATAGTGACGCTGTGAAAAAGACAAATTTTATTACTAATGAGTTAGTACAATCGGCTCAGCTATCAACAGGTAAGCTGCAAGAAAAAGCGGAAGAATACAAAGATAAAATACTTCCTGAATTATTTAAGGATCAAAATCCTTTAACTATTAAGCTTCTTGAGTTAACTGAAGCAGAAAAAAAGAGTGTAATGGAGAAGACTTTAGGAAGTAATAAAATACCGGATGATCAAAGCTTTGTTCAGCAAGTAAAAGAGAAGTCATTAAATGTATTAGAAAGCAAGTATTTAAGCAAAAGTAACGGCGAATACCGAAGCGGCTATTCAACTGCTCTTCTGCAATATGATTGGACGGAGGGAGCGGAGAAAAAAATTACTATACCTGAATCTATTGGTTTAATAGACCAATTAATAGATACCGCAAATATTTCTAGAAAAGATAAACAGGAATTATGCGTCACTCTTTTAGAAAAAAATCCCGAATTAGTTAAAGAAAAATTCCCTGAAGTAAAAAAAGTCTTTAATGATTCTAATCTTTCCTTAGAACAGATAAAGGATAGACCCGAGCTACATAAATTACTAAATAATATTAGTGAGGATAAATTAAGTAAATTATTTAATGATGTCAGTGGTCTTAATATAGATGAAACTTGGAAAGAGCAACAAAGGTTTAAGCTTGCTAAGCAGCTTTATGTAGCAGCTACAACTTATGGTGAGGATAATAGTGCATGTATTCAAGGGACATGGTCACAAATTATTGATAGTGCTTCAGAAATAAATCCAGAGTTACTCACTAAATTTACAAATTATAGGGATGAAGAAAGAAAACGAGAAGCAGCTTCTGTTACAAAAGATAATATAGTTTCATTCGTAGAAGTAGTAGTTAATAAATTTAAAGAAGATGAAACTATAATGAAAGATGATAAATTAAGAGATAATTTAGAAGATTTAGTTCTTGGAATGAAAATAATAAATTTTAACGAACCAGAAAAGATAACTATCCCTGAACAACAGATATTAGCAAAAGTTAATCAAGAATTTACAGATCATATAAAAGAACATTTACCTGAATATGGAAAGCTAATACCTACTCGTGAAGAATATCAAATAATTATAAATTCAATACCTAGCTCCAGATCAGCGCCAGCTTTAGCTGCTAAATTAGAACAACCTATCGAGAAACAGGTAGATAACACCGCAAAGTCTGCCGGTAAGCAAGAATCATTCACTGATCGTGTTCGTAGTAGATCAGCTTCCCCCCAAGCTTCTCGTACAAGATAAGGAACAGAAAGGTCTATTGGAAAAAATAGCCGGCAAAGCTTAGTTCTATAACTATTGACTACGCATTTCTGATTCTAATATATAAATCATCTTTATATTCACTACGAAAACCTCTTTTATTTCCTTTCCCCAACAAGCTTACAAAGCAATTCCTCTAAAATATCTTATGTGACATATCTGAAACAGTTATTGATTTTTCGGGTAAAATCAAGTATGGTGCCTTTACTATTTAATAATTAACGATTAGCTTATAAATTAAGTTTAGTAACTCAAAAATTAATTAATCACGTTTCACTTTTTAATAAATAATAAAAAGAAGATAGCTGTATAAATAATTATTTACTAACTTGTTTAATCTCCTCGAAAGTTCCTAATTAATTTATATTTTGCACTATTCTTTACGAAACTACTCAACTTTTATAAGCATAAATACGCCTGCTTTGAAATTGTTTCGTAAATAAACATCAAAGGCAAAATATAACATTTTCAATACATCTTCTTTAAAATCTAAGTTTAAGTTTTTCGTTAAATATCAAATAGTAAGATAGCTAATTTTATTAATTAACATAAACACTTAAGGATTAAACATATGCCAATAAATACAACAAATAATGAAATACCCTCCTTTAAAAATAATGGAATACTCCCTCCTAAATTAAATATGGAAATGTCAGATGAAGATTATAATAAATTATTGAAAGCGGTAGAAAGCGATAAATTAGAAGAATTTATTACTGAATATAAAAAAACATATAATTTTTTAAATGATGAGGATGTAATTAGCATTGGTTTAAGTAAATTTATTAATAGTTATGATGTAAACTTAGATACAAAAATATTATTCCATCTTCCAAGAAAATTATTATATTTTAAAGAAAAATTTAATCTTGAATCGATAGTAACAACAGATAAGTATGGTAACACTCCTATTTATTATGCTTTAAAACAAGATGTATGCATAGAAGCAATTAGAACCTTTATAGATATAGCTCCAGAAATAAACCCTACAATTTTAACAAAGAAGTTTGTGCTTGACGATGATTCCATAAAAAGAATTTCTCAAGTAATGCATGAAGCTAGTTATGAGAAATACCCTTGGGCAATTGTAAAAAAAATTTTTACTCCTATATATGCAGAAGAAAGTATAGAAAAATTGATAGGAGAATTGGACGAGGAGTGGATGAATAGTTACTACATTTAAAATACAAGTTGCTTCGCACTTCAATTTTTATAAATAACTATACAAAGCTTAATAAAAGGAGTGGATATATGAGTAAAAGTAAACCTTTGATAGATAGTGATTTGCCAAATTTGAATCCAGTTGGTGAGAATGGGATAGATTTTATTCCAAAGTTTGGTTTAAGAGAAGCCGGAAAATCGACTAAAAGACTAGGGCTTGGGGAAAATCAAAACTCACCAATATTAACGAAATTAAATGAGCTAGCAAAAGAGGTTCCTTCTTTTCCTTATTCGGCTCTAGTGCTTAGAGATAATACAATATACATTGCTCAGAGTAGCGGTAAAGAAGGGCAGGAAGTCCCTAAAATAGATCCAGAAAAACTGAAAGAAAAGCCTGCTTTTCAGAAGTTGCTAACAGAGTTAAATGTTCAAGAATTGAAGATTGAAATCAAGCGTTATAGACCTACAGGAAATCATCCAGATGCAATAGCAATTGCTGAGCCTATCAAGATGCTTACCGAACATGAGTTTGGAGAAATGAATGACGAACTATCTAAATCAATGTATTTAGGATTAGCTGCTTTCAATGATAAGTTAACTCTAATAGGTCAGGATCCTGCTAGTTGTGCAGCTTGTACAGCAATTATTAAAACCCTAAATGCTAATGGTTATAATATTAGTGTTAAGTTTCATACCCCTACTAACTTTCCAGGTGATAAGGATTATAAAATACCGGATTTTATAAAAAATAACCCTAAATACTTGGATAGTTATTGCCAATATCTTGAAAAGAGTTTGCAAGAACTTAAGGAAATAATTAAAGATGAATCAAACCTAAACAAAATATACTTACAAAGCAAAATACATGAAATAGAAAAGGATAATACATTAAGCAAAGACAACAAAGATAAAAAAATTGAGGAGGTTAAAGAGGAAATAAACATTTTACTTAAGAATCAAGATCCAGTAACCATGGTTGAAATTAAGATGTTTAAGAATACTACCTTAAATAAATTTGCTATTGATGTGTCTAAAGCTCAAGAAGAAATAGTAAGCTTAAAGCAATCCAATATCGAAATGCTTAAACAACAGGCAGTGGCTCACAATATAATTTCAGATTTAGGAAATGAAATTACAGGATATAAAAATCTCGAAAAGAACGCAAAAGAAATAATACCAAGTTTTGATATGTTTTTGCAGCGAGTAAGCAATATAGATGAGCATAATACAATTAATGAAAAAATAAAGCATTTATTAAAGGATCAGGTTAAAAAAGAGTATGACAAGAGCATAGAAGAAGGGGTAGGTAATAAAAAACAAGCTGAAAATTTAAGTAACGCAATAAAAGATAATGAACAAGAAATAAATAATTTAAGGAAAAGCAGAAAAGAATTACAGTCGAAAATTTTTAAAAATTATTCTCAGATAGAAGCTTCTACTAATAAGCTTGAAGAATTATATAAAAAAAATTTTAAAGCATCCTTAACTATTAGCAATAACCACTCAATTATTAAAGACAATAATAATGCAATACAGACTAAAAATGAAGAAATGAAGCACATGAAACCAGGTTCTGCAAACCAACGTAGAGCGCAAGGTGCTATAGACGAGCGTAGTGAGAGTAATAATACTCTTAAAGCTAGTAATACTGAATTTGAAAATAAAAAAAATGAATTAACGGCAGAAATAGAAAAGGAAGAAAAAAATCTCTCAAATATATTCAAACCAATTAATGAGCAATACAAAAAAAAAGAAAATGCAATAAATGAAAATATTGCAAAAATCACAAACAATAAAATTTCAAGTTTATCAAAGTTGATGGAGGTTACTAATAGTGCCATGCAAGCTTCTAAAGAAGCTAAAAAACAATATTATGAAGGTCATTATATAGCAGTACGAAAAATTATTGAAAATTACTCTGCTTCTTTAAATTTAGCTAATATCAATAATAACTCAATATCTAGTGGTATTACAGCAACTACAGGTAACCAACATCTCACTCACACTGAAAAAGAAAACCTCACAAACCTCATACTACAAGAAGAACTAAACGGCAATGGAAAATATAACTTAAATGATCGTTTAGCCGCCGTAAATGATAACCGGGCGTTACTGAATAAGTTTGATAGGGAAGCGGTAATTACGGCAAATATAGATTTTAAGGTAATCGATGCGAAAAAATCTGCAGAAACCGAAAAAACCGGTTCCGTAGAAATTAGACCGGAGCATAATCATTCAACCGATCACGGTAATAACAATCAGGCTTTAATTGCAGAAATTCAAGCGGGTACAATTGATAAAAATACGGTAATAGCTATTGAGCGCAAGCAATATGGCGAAAATCTCGGTATGAAGGACGTAATTAAAATAGCTAATATACTAGAACATAACGAAAAAAATCCTGACAACCCTTTAAAACTGCCTGAAGAGTTAGAGAATGCTCCTATATTCCAAGATGCGCTTTTATATAAAGTAGCTAAAGAAAAAGGGATTAAGGTTATAAGCTTGGAAGGTGGAAATTTAGAGCATACAAAAGATTCTGCTTTATATAATGAAAATCGTGAACAATATATGACGGACGTAATTAGTGAAGTTCGCAGTAAAGGGTATAATGTAATTGCTAGCGTCGGCACTAACCACGTAACTAATCTAGAAAAAGCTCTAGAAAGCCGGCAGAAACATGATACAGGAGTTAGCCATATACCTAGAAAATTCACGCAAAAAGCTTTAAATAGTTCTAAACCGGTACCTGCAGGAATGATAAGCATGAAAGGAGTAAAGAAAGACAATAATACATCGTGGCAAGATTTATTAACTAGCCAATCCACAAAAAAGACGCAAGTGGGGAGAAATTAGTAGCTACTCAACCCTACTAGAATCGTCATGGCGAAACGGCATTTGCATGGCTACCAAGCTCATCATTGCGAGGCCCCTCTAGCGTTGTTGCTAGGCTTCAGAAAGTGCCAAATTTGTCATACCGTGGCTTGACCCACTACTGTACGAACGTTGAAAAAAGGCTGTGTCATGCCGTGACTTGATCACGGCATCCAGGAAAATAAAGCCATATTAGACTTATTTTAGAATCTTTTTATGATATTATAAGCCGGATTCCGTGGTCGTAGCCACGGAATGACAGAATTTTTACCTCTTTATTTAAACGTTCGTACAGTAGTGGGCTTGACCACGGTATCCAGAAAAGCAAATTATAATGGTATTATTTATATATTTTCCTGGATTCCGTGAATAAATCACGGAATGACATAGTGGAATTTGCTATAAATTTGGAGCCATGCAACAACGCCGGCGCCTCTTGACGTTGTGGCCATCTAACTCTTGTCATGCTGAACTTGTTTCAGCATCTAATATAAAAAGATCCTGAAATAAATTCAGGATGACTATTTTCCTAGATTGCCACGTCGGGACTACGTCCCTCCTCGCAATGACGGGGAATTTTGATCCACGTAACAATGCCGATTGTTTCTCACAGAAACAACTAGCCGCGTGTTTAGATTAAGCTAACACATCTGAAATCTTATACATTCCCTAGTTATTAGCTCACTTTTTAACGCTATATTTAATTTGTTAATCTTTTTTATTTGACTTGTTACTGATATACTTGTAGTTATTTTAGTAAATATAAAGGTTAACTCATGGTTAGCAAATATTAATAAATGCAAGCTAAGGAGGGAATTATGTTTTTATTTAAAGGATTAATACAACCATGATGTGAAGAATTAATAACAGCGATAAGGGCAAGTAAGGTAGAAGAAGCGCAAAACTTAATCGAACGCATGAGTCAGAGCGAGTTAAGCAAAATCGATAGTAACGGCGATATAGCATTAACTTGGGCTGCCGAGAAAGGCTTAGAAAAAGTTTGTGAGCTACTTATTCCTAAAATGTCTGATCAGGTTATTAATCACATTAATAATAACGGTGAAACTGCTTTAAGTTTAGCTATAAAAAACAATTTTAAAAATATATGTGATTTATTAACTTTAAAATCAAATGAACAAAATAAAACAAATATAGAAAAGGATTATGAAGCACAGCCAACAAAAATACTTATAACTTTTGAGAATAATGAACTTAATGAATTAATAGACCATACAAATATAAATGATGCTACTATACTGGGTATAGGATAGTACTATATTAAAGAAAGGGGCAAATTGCTCCCATCTTGTGACTAGGTTTTGTTACAGTTACGTATAACCTTGTTTGATGGAAAAAGTGTTGTATATTTCGGTTCTGTGGGTTATAGTGATTAGCAAACCGTAGACTATGCCTGATCATCCTTTTAATATTCAAAATGATTAATCTTAAAACACTTTCTTGGTATCTTTTTAGATCATATTGCGGGTATTTTCTTACTATTTTATTCCTTTTAATCGGCATATTAATTATCTCAAATATTTTTGATCTTTTACAGAAATTTAAAAATATTTATGTTCCGTTTCACTTTTTTTGGCGATTCACGTTATATAAAATTCCTTACTTATTAAATCAAATAGCTTCCTTGATAAGCTTCACCGCTATGTTGTTTTTTCTTAAAAATTTAACGAAAAACAATGAGTTAATAGCAATTTTATCTAGCGGGATCCATATTTGGCGCATTCTGATCATACCGGCCTTTACGGCATTAATTTTAGGTATAGGGTTTACGGCTATACTAAATCCTATAGGAGCCTTAGGACTACAAAAATATGAACTGTTAGAAACAAAATTATTAAAGAAAAAAGCTACTGAAGTTACGATATCTAAATCAGGCTTATTATTTTTTGAATCTTATCAAGGCAATAATCAAATAATTCAAACTCAATCTATTAATTTGCCGGAGAAAAAGTTAAATAATATTACGATCTTATTTATTAGCGACAATAATTCGTTCCTTAAAAGAATTGATGCGAAATATGCTATAGCAAATAAGGGTAACTTAAGCTTAAAAACCGTAAAAGCTTTTACTAATGGAACCCTTAAGACCTATGATAACTTGACTATTCCGACAAATTTATCAATTGACCATTTAGCTGAAAAATTTGCCTTGCCCGAAATGGTTTCTATTTGGAGATTACCGAAGTTAATTAAACAGTTATTAAATTCCGGCGTACCGGTTATTAATTATCAAATTTACTATTATAAACAATTATTTAAGCCTATAATGATGGTTGCGACGGTTATTTTAGCAAGTTGTTTTATTAGCCTTAGGCAACGCGATAATTCTCAAGAAAAAATACTAATAATCGGTTTATTTATCGGCTTTATAGTATATTCATTATCGGAAATTTTGCTTAAAATACTTGCTTATAATAATCTTTCTCTTATTGCGGCTATTTTATTACCTAGTATGCTAGTATTCTTTATTAGTAATTTTATTATTTTACATTATAAGGAAATTTAGAAAAAACTATTGCTAGGAGGTGTTGTTGTGCGGATTAAAAACTCTACGTCATTGCGAGCGACCAAAGGCGTTGTTGCATGGCTACCGGAATCGTCATTGCGAGGAGGCACAAATGCTGGCAATGACACGGTACTAGGCAACGCCTAAAATAAAGTAAAATTTTACTTTATTTTTATTGAAACATTAGAGTAATATTTTATTCTGTAATTAAAGTTAAAACTGTGGAGAAAAAATAAATATGTTCACAAAATTTTGGGGAAGATTTTCCTCAGATATGGCTATAGACCTAGGCACGGCTAATACCATCGTATACGCAAAGGGTCGGGGCATCGTGCTTAACGAACCGTCCGTAATAGCTTTAATAAAGAAGAAAGGTTCTTTTGAGCCTTACGCCTTCGGTCATGAAGCTAAAATGATGCTAGGACGTACCCCAACCGATATTGAAGCAAAAAGACCGCTGAAAGACGGAGTTATTGCCGATTTTAAAGGTGCTGAAGAAATGATTAAGTACTTTATTAAAACAGTTCATAATCGTCGATCTTTTTTCGGTCCGATAATCGTAATATGCGTTCCTTCAGGTTCCACTCCGGTTGAGCGTAGAGCCATTCAAGAGGCAGCTGAAAGTGCAGGCGGTAGAGATGTATATTTGATTGAAGAACCTATGGCCGCCGCAATCGGGGCAGGATTGCCGGTTACGGAAGCCACCGGCTCAATGATCGTCGATATCGGAGGAGGTACGACGGAAGTAGCCGTTTTATCGCTTGGCGGCATAGTTTACGCAAGATCGGTAAGGGTAGGCGGTGATAAAATGGACGAAGCCATTATTTCCTATATTAGAAGACATTATAATTTATTAATCGGCGAAGCTACCGCAGAAAAAATAAAACAGGAAATCGGCACGGCTTACGTAGACGAAAATGTCGAGCCTAGAATGATGGAAATTAAAGGACGTGACTTAATTTACGGTATACCTAAAGAAATGGTATTGAACGAAAGACAAATTGCCGATAGTTTAGTTGAGCCGGTGAACCAAATTATTGAAGCGGTAAAGGTAGCACTAGAATGTACCCCTCCGGAATTATCTTCCGATATTGTCGATAAAGGAATTGTTTTAACGGGCGGTGGGGCGTTGCTAAGAAATCTTGATTATGTACTAAGTGAAGCCACTAAACTACCGGTGATAGTAGCAGATCAAGCTCTATCATGTGTGGCACTTGGTACCGGAAAAGTACTTGAGGATTTTGCAAAATTAAAGCATGTATTATTTAAGCAGGATTAAAGATGGCAATAATTGCGAATAGAGTAAGAACTTCGTCAAATATTTCGGAATTTATTAAATCTATAGTAATTCTTGCTAAACGTCTTCTTATTTTATTTTTTCTTACTTTATCATTATATTTGTTTATTGCCGCTCCAAAAAAAATTTCTAATATATCGCTTGAAGTAACGGGAGGTTTTTTATCGACCGGCTTAATAATTTATGAAAATATATTTGAATATATAAATTCGATATCTCAAAAATTAGTTTATTTTCAGGACTTAGCCAAAAAAAATGTCGAATTGCAGCTTGAAATTGCAAGATTACAACGTATGCAAAATAATATAGATTCTATAAGAGCCGAAAATACCGCTTTGCGGGATCTTTTAACTGTAACCAGAGAAGAAGAATTTGAATATGTAACTGCCAAATTATTAAGCGTTTCATTAAATCCTTTTTCTAAAACCGCTTTAATATTTGCCGGAAAAAATCACGGTATAGAGGTTGATCAAATTGTTACCAATGCTGAAGGACTAGTAGGGCGAATAACGGAAGTAAGTAATAATTACTCGAAAATTATGCTAATTAACGACGTTAATTCTAGGGTTCCTATCACTGCCGGCTCATCAAGAGAAAAAGGCATTTTAGCAGGTAACGGCAATAGCAGTAAAATACTCTATTTACCCGACAATCATTTAATTCAAAAAGACGAAAAAATAATAACCTCCGGACACGGTAATATTTATCCTTCCGGAATTTTAGTAGGTTATGCCGGTAAAGTAACGGAAAAAGAAGTTGTCGTTGATATGGCTGTTGATTTATCTAGAACCGAGTTTGTCCAAATATTACTACCGAAAAAATAGGGATGTCGATGTCATTTCTGCGAGGCAATGCTCGCGTGGCTCGAATTTTCGATGTCATTCCCGTGAAAACGGGAATCCAGAAAAACACTATTATAAGTCATCCTGAATTTATTTCAGGATCTACTATAAGAGATGCGCAAAACTTGTTCAGCATGACAAAAGCAAAAAAGGCTGGATTCCCGTTTTCGCGGGAATGACATAGAGTGAGTAGTATGAGTGAAGTATTTCAAGAACCCTCATTTTATTTTGAGGAGTGAGCGCCCGCAGCCTATACTTAATAGGTGAGGACGTGAATCTCCGATAAAATGAAAGAGCAATTTTTGAAAGACGAGCAGCAATATGAATAAGAATTATTTCGGTCTAATAGCCGAATATATATGTATAATTATCTATAAGTTAAAATTTTATCAAATTCTTCATCACCGCAAACGTTATTATGTCGGAGAAATTGATATTATAGCATTGCGCAATAAAGAAATTGTTTTTATTGAGGTAAAAGCTAGGAGTTCTAAAATTGACGATAGATTTCTATCTTTAATGCAACAAAAAAGAATTAAACGAGCTGCCGAACTATTTTTAAGCAATAACTCTAAATATAGCAGTTATAACGTTAGGTTTGATTTAATAATTGTTAGACCCTACAAATTGCCGATAATTATTAAAAACGCTTGGTAACTTATACGCTCGTTTTTTGAAATTAAATTAATAAAAATGGAAATTTCATATGTCACTCGCTACTAAAATAAAAAAATTTTTAAAAGAAAAATTTAAAGAATATGAATTAAGCCGTAAGGATTTTGCTAAGGAAAGTGGTGTTCCTTATACTACCGTTACTAGAATTATGAAAGCCGAAGCTGGAACCGGTCGAGAATTTAATCCCGAAATAGATACGATATTAAAAATAGCCGACTATTTTAACTGCTCTATGGATGAAGTAATAGGTAGAAAGGTCCCAACAGAAGAAGAGAATAATTAATTTTTCATTGTGTAAACTTTAAAAAACGTATCATTTACTCTTTCTATCTTAATTCCGGCAGGTACTAACGAGGTAGCTTTACTAAAGGTTTCCGTTGCAAGGTCATATTTACCTAATTTCTCTAAGAGCCTATCAGTAAATAAAAATTAAAGAATAAAGAGTAGAAAAATAGAAGAAGAAATGTTATATAAGGTAGCAAAAAAGCAAAAGAACTATGAGCTATCCAAGTGAATTACGGGATGAAGAGTGGGAAATAATAAAAGAATATTTTGCCTATAAGAAGAAAGGCAGGAAAATAAAAATAGATAGAAGATCAATAGTAAATGCAATATTTTATCAGAGCCGTACAGGGTGTCAGTGGCAATATTTACCAAAAGAATATCCAAATTATAAAATAGTTAATGAATATTATAATAAATGGAATCGTAGAGGATTATGGCAAAAGATAAATGAAGAACTGGTTTCAAGATGCCGAGAATCAATGGGGAAAAAAAGCAAATCCGAGAATTGGAATAATTGATTCGCAATCAATTAAGAATACGCAAAGAAGTGAAGTAAAAGGGTATGATGCCGGTAAAAAGATAAAAGGAATAAAGCGTCATATAGTAACAGATGCAAATGGTTTATTACTAGCTGTTAATGTACATTCAGCAAGTATACAAGATAGGGACGGTGCTAAAGAAAGCTTGCTTGTAGCAAAGAATAAATATCCATCAATTGAAAGATTTTTTGCAGATGGAGGCTATAGTGGTAATTTACAAAATTGGTGTTTTTTGAATACAAAATCATTGTTATCTGTAGTAAAGAGAAAATCAGAAAAATTTGAAATCTTACCGATTAGATGGATAGTAGAGCGTACTTTTGGTTGGTTAAATAATTTCAGAGGTAGTGTTTAAAAAACTGTGTCAAACTGAAAAAAAGTATTTAGAATAAATAAAAAATACAGATAAAAAAAGGTTTGACAATGACAGAAGAAAGAAAATTAGAAAGGATAGAGCAGCAAGTAAAAGTGCTGCCATCGATACAAAACGGAGCATTAGAAGAAATAATAAAAGGTATATATCAAGGGAAGCCATTACTTGGGAATCAAGGTTTACTTACAAACTTGGTAAAAGATTTAACCAAAGTAGCATTACAAGGAGAGATGTCTGCTCATCTTCAGGAGAATAGCTTAGAAGAAGGCGGGAACAGGCGTAATGGAATAAGCAGTAAGAGAATTCGAAGCGGTAGCGGTTCATTTGATTTAGAAGTACCAAGGGATCGCAATTCGAGTTTTGAACCGCAAATCATTAAGAAGCGTCAAACAATATTAAACGAAGAATTAGATAATAAGATATTAGCCCTTTATGGTTTAGGCACAAGCTATGATGATATTACCGCTCATTTACAGGAAATATATGGAGTAGACGTATCAACAAGTACCATTGCAGCGATAACAGATAGGTTATTACCGCAAATAACCGAGTGGCGTAATAGACCGCTTGAATCTGTTTATCCAATATTATTTTTAGATGCAATGTTTTTTAAAGCAAGGCAGGACGGTAAGGTAAGTACTAAAGTGTTATATAATGTAATGGGTATAAACGAATTTGGACATAAGGATATATTGGGGTTTTATAGCTGTGAAAGCGAAGCATCGCACTTTTGGTTATCAGTATTAAATGATTTAAAAGCAAGAGGAGTAAAGGATATTTTGATTGCCTGTGTTGATGGATTAAAGGGTTTTCCTGAGGCAATAAATGCTTGTTTTCCTGAGGCTGAAGTACAACTTTGTGTTATACATCAAATTCGTAATTCTTTAAGGTATGTAGCAAGTAAGAACCAAAAAGAATTTATGGCTGATTTAAAGACAATTTACAAAGCGGAAACAAAGGATTTAGCTGAATATAACTTGTTAAGATTGGATGAAAAATGGGGCAATAAATACCCAATGGTAATAAAATCTTGGCAACAAAATTGGGGAAATTTATCTACTTATTTTAAGTATTCTAGCGACATCAGGAGGCTAATTTATACGACTAATGTAGTGGAAGGATTCCATAGGCAGATACGAAAATATACCAAAACCAAGGGAGCTTTTACTTCAGAAAATGCTTTATTTAAGCTAGTTTTTTGTGCTATAAAACAGATAACTGCTAAATGGAGTCAGCCTCTGCAAAACTGGGCTTTGACTATATCACAACTCGATATTTTCTTCCCGGATAGACTAAATTTTAAACAGTGACTTTTTTACTATGACACAGTTAAAAAAATACTCTCATTTCAGAAGGTTAAGTAAACATTACGAACATACTGTCAAATCTGCTACTAATCAGATTTATATTGCTATGATTCGGTTAATGCTTAATAAACTGATTTGTTAACACTTATTTACTGATAGACTCTAAGGCTATGCCTTTATTATAATAAATTCTATAGTCATTAGGATTAATATCAATAGCTTTATTATAAGCTTCTAATGATAAATCATATTTACCTAGCTGCATTAAAGTAGTAGCTATACCGTGATAAGGTAAATACATTGTAGGGTCTAGCTCTATAGCTTTATTATATGATTCCAGAGCTAAGGTAAATTTACCTAGTTCTTCAAGTGCCTCACCTTTATGATAATAAATTTCAGGGTCATTAGGATTAAGTTCAATAACTTTATCGAATGCTTTTATAACCTCTTCGTTATTTTTTAAAATACTTAGAACTAAACCTTTTTGATAATATAATTCAAAATTATTAGGATCAAGTTTAATAGTTTCATCATAGGCTTCTACTGCTTGTTCATATTTTCCTAATTTATTTAAAATAGCAGCTTTTGCATATGACATAGCTTTTATGTAGGTCTCAGGAGTAGAGGAATCAGATAAAGCTACTTTTATACCTTTATCAAATATTTCAAAAGCTTCTTCATACTTGTCTAATTTGTATAAAATTAAACCTTTATTATAATAAGTTCCGTAATAATTAGGATCAATCTCGATAGCTTTGTCATAAGCCTTTAAAGCTAGATCAATTTTCCCTAGTTTATTTAATATTACACCTTTATTAACATAAGCTAAAGCATAATTAGGATCAATCTCAATAGCTTTGTCATAAGCTATTAAAGCTAAGTCGTCTTTATCTAAATCTTCTAAAATAATACCTTTATTATAATATGCAGTAGCATCAGTTGGATTAAGTTTGATAGCTTTATCAATAGTTTCTAAAGCTAAATCCCTTTTACCTAAATTATTTAAAGAATCAAATTTTACAAAATATAATCGGGAATTTTGAGGATTTAATTCAATTGCTTTATCATAAGCCTTTATAGCCTCCTCATCCTTATTTATTTTCCTTAAAGTAAGTCCTTTATAAAAATGTATAATATAATTATTCGGCTCTAGCTCTATAGCTTTATTATAAGTTTCTAAAGCTAAATCATATTTTTCGGCTTTAACTAAATTGTTAGCTTGTTCTAGGTACTCATTTGCAAATGACATAGTAGTATATATTATAAAAAAAATAGCAAATAAATATTTCGGCATTTTTAATAAAATTAGTTGTAAAACTTTAGGAAATCTAAATATTTTAATTTCGTTGTTCATGCTCAATAAGCCATTTTTTACGAGCAATGCCGCCGCCATATCCGCCGAGTTCTCCATTGCTATTGATAATGCGGTGGCAAGGGATCACGATAGCAAGTTGATTGGCACCGTTGGCGTTCGCTACGGCTCTATAGGCATTTTGTTTACCGATTGCCGTAGCCTGTTTGCCATAACTTCTTGTTTCGCCGTAAGGAATACGCATTAATTCCTGCCAAACGAGTTGTTGAAACGGGCTACCTAAAAGATGTAAGGGAGTTTTAAACTCTTTTAAACTACCTGCAAAATAAAATTTGAGTTCTGTTTTAATTGATTTCAGCGGAGCGTTGCTACCGGGGATAATAGCCGCTTTGGTTTTGATACGTAATTTTTCTATTTCGCGCTCTAACCCGCGCCTATCGACAAATTCTAAAAGATATAATGCATATTCATCGGCAATAGCAAGCATAGGACCGAGCGACGTATCTAACCGGTCGGCTTTTAGGATATTATGATGATTATTGAATTTTGTCGGTGCTGCCCCCATAATTTTAGAAAAAGCATCTCTAAAACCGCTGCTTGATTCATAGCCCATATTAAGTTGCGTATCAATTACCGCTTTTCCTTCCCGAATTTGCTTCATGGCAATCCCCATTCTTCTTGCTTGTGCATGTTCCGGCGTTGTTGCATGGCTCGAAATCCTTATAAAAAAACACCGTCATTGCGAGGAGGCATTGTTGCGTGGCTCATGATTTACCGCATTATAGTTATTACAAGTACGGTGTCATACCGAGGCCCCTCCCACTATTGTACGAACGTTGAAAAAAGGCTGTGTCATGCCGTGACTTGATCACGGCATCCAGGAAAATAAAGCCATATTAGACTTATTTTAGAATCTTTTTATGATATTATAAGCTGGATTCCGTGGTCGTAGCCACGGAATGACAGAATTTTTACCTCTTTATTTAAACGTTCGTACAGTAGTGGGCCCCTCCCGCAGTATCCAGAAAAAACCTTAGTAAAAAGACTGGATGCCATGCAACAACGCCGCATATTCCACACAGGTCATACCGAAACGTTTTTTGAATTGTCGGCTCACCGTCGAGGCATCTACGGTTAATTCTTCCTTGATAAAATATAGCTTCCATAGCAATGACGTTTGGGATCGCAATAACCTTAACAATTTCTTAGCAAACAACAACTTTTATTTCTTTTTCTTGCTGCTCTTAGTAGTTGCATTAAATCTGCCGAAATTTTTAACAAATTTTTGTAGCCCGTTAAGTTCCGTACCGTATGTTTTAGTATATTCTCGAATCACTTCGATATCTTCCTTATGAGAATCGTTAATTACTATAACTTCTTGTACTGAATTACGAGTATCGAACGTAACTTTTACTATTCTTTGCTGCTCGACTTTTGGATTAAACCAAGCCCGCTTCGACATAGTTCTCTCGATATAATACCAACTATTTGGAGAATAATCGGGTATAATCGTCGGGCTGCCGATTAATTCCGTTACTTCAGATTTATTAAGTTTTTGAGTTTCTAGGCGGGAAAGTAAAGTATTGTCTATAAATTGACCTCTGGTTTCAATGGTCTGACAACCGCTGAGCAGTAGGAAAATCAATATACCGAAAGCATGAATTATAAAAGATTTCATAAATTTAATTTGAAATACCTAGATTTTATTACCGGATTATAATATACTGCTCTGCTAATTTGACAAATACTTTTTTTTACATATCATAGATTTATTAAAGATAGGGCTAATATGGCAGTTCCAAAGAAAAAAACATCTAAATCAAGACGTAATATGCGTCGTTCTCACTTAGCGGTCGGTAAAGTTAACGTAATAGTTGACTCACAAACCGGAGAATATAAACTTCCTCACCATATATCCGCAGTTGACGGTACATATAACGGTCGTCAAGTTGTCGTGAAGAAAAAAGAAGTCGACGAAGAAGAAGTAGCATAAAGCTTATTATATATGACCTGTAAAATTATCGGTTGCGGTGGATATTTACCGGAGCGAGTAGTTAGTAACGACGAGCTGGCAAAGTATGTAGACACTAACGACGAGTGGATTAAGACAAGAACGGGTATATCGCAGCGCCATATTGCGGCAAGTGATGAATATACCTCCCACCTTGCTTTAAAAGCTGCAGAAAAAGCTATATTAGACGCTAATATAGCAGTATCCGATATAGATTTGATTATTACCTGCACTACTACGCCGGATAACAGCTTTCCCTCCGTATCTACCAAATTGCAGGGATATCTCGGTTTTACGAATAATATCCCTTCTTTTGATTTACAAGCGGTATGTGCCGGCTTTGTGTACGGGTTGCAAGTAGCAAATGCTTTTATTGATTCAGGTAAATATAAGACTATCTTGCTTATAGGAGCCGAAAAAATGACCTCTTTGCTTGACTTCCAAGATAGATCGACTTGTGTTTTATTCGGCGACGGAGCAGGGAGCGTGATATTACGGCGTAGTGAAGATAGCTCCGGTATAATAGATAGTAAAATTTACTCAAACGGTAGCTATGCCGAAATGCTTTATACGAACGGCGGCGTAAGTATGAACGGTAATAGCGGTAAAATCGTCATGCAGGGGCAAGCATTATTTCGCCATGCAGTCGAGAAAATGGGGCAATCGGTAGAGGAAATATTAAAAGACAATAACCTTACGGTGAATGATATTGATTATTTTGTTCCTCATCAAGCTAATATTAGAATTATCGATAAACTTGCTGAAGCCTTAAATTTGGAGCAAAGCAAAATAGTAAAAACGATAAAAAATCATGCTAATTGCTCAGCCGCCTCTATTCCTCTAGCTCTAAGTGAGCTAAAAGCTTCGGGAAACTTAAAAAAAGGTGATATTATTCTTTTTACTGCCATCGGTGCCGGCTTAACCTGGGGAAGCGCGTTAGTAAGGTGGTAAATTAAAGATGGCAAAAAAACTACTTTTCATTTTTGGGACTAGACCGGAAGCCATAAAAATGACGCCGTTGATTAAAAAATCTCAGAAAAATAAAAATTTTGAAACTATAGTTTGCGTAACTGCTCAACATCGTGAAATGCTTGATCAAGTTTTAAATTTTTTTGAAATTATCCCCAATTACGATCTTAATTTAATGCTACCTAATCAAGATTTATCTGACTTAACTAGTAACGCTATAAATAAACTCAAATCAGTAATTACAGAGGTAAAACCGGATTTAATCCTAGTGCAAGGTGACACTACTACGGCATTTATCGGAGCGCTTTCGGCTTTTTATCATAAAGTACCGGTTGCTCATATTGAGGCGGGTCTTAGAAGCGGTGATAAATTTTCCCCTTATCCTGAAGAAATGTATAGAACTCTTACCGCCGACTTGGCCGAGTATCATTTTGTACCGACCGGAAATTCTAAACTTAATTTGCAAAAAGAAAATATTAAAAATAATATATATGTTACCGGTAGTACCGTAATAGACGCTTTACTACTGGGTTTAGGCTTAATTAAAAATAGCGGCGAAGAAAAATATTATGATTATTTTAGGTTTTTAGATTTTAGCAAAAAAATTATCCTTATTACTATGCATAGAAGGGAAAGTTTTGGGAAGCCGCTAGAAAATATTTGTGTTGCCTTAGAATTATTAGCGGCAAAATACCGAGATGTGCAGTTTGTTTATCCGGTACACCCTAACCCCAATGTGGAGAATATAGTCAATAATAGACTCGCTAATATCAAAAATATTTTTCTTATTTATCCCCTTGATTATTCTTTTATGATTTGGTTAATGGAGAAAGCCTATATCATTATTACCGATTCGGGCGGTTTGCAAGAAGAAGCTCCGACTCTCGGCAAACCGCTTTTGGTTACTCGTGATGTAACCGAAAGGATGGAAGGAGTAACGGCTGGTACCGCTAAATTAGTCGGGACGAATATAGAAAATATTTTGAACGAAACAACAAAATTGTTAGATAATAACGATTATTATAAGACAATGGCGGAAACACACAACCCCTATGGGGACGGTAAAGCGACTGAATATATAATGAAAATTTTGACAAAAGAGTTGAGTATTAATGAAAGTATAAACTTAAATACGTAACAATAAATGCAGATACAAAATTTAAAAATTATACTAAAACGAATATTACTGAAATATTTAAAAGTATTATTTGTACACTGTTATTATATTTTTTACCGATATGCAAAATACGCTCATGCATTTATTAAAAAAATACTTAAAATATTTATCCATACTTATCCCAATATCTATGAGCATATCTCACTTTATTCAAATGATCTAAAAATACATATTATAGATAAAGATTATTCAGTCAATGATCAATTCCCGAAATACACTATTATTACTCCGGTGCTAAATGAAGAAAATAATATTATTGAAGTATTAAAATCTATTGAAGAACAAAGTTTAAAACCAGATCAAGTTATTATTGTTGATGGAGGTTCTTCCGATCAAACAGTAAAAAAAATAAATTTATATAAAGAATCATCTAAGTTAGATATTTTGTTATTATTCTCATCCGAACAAAATATCGGTCATCAAAGAAATATGGCAATAGATCATTCCCGAAATAATTTATTAATGAATGTTGATGCAGGAACTTATTTAAATAAAAACTATGCTGCTAATACTATAGGACCATTTTATAAATACAAAGATTTAGATTTAGTAAGTGGTGTACACTATCCTAAACATAAATATACTTGGTCCGTTTATTTATCGCCGGTTAAGCATTTTGAATTTCGCGTAGAACCTTATGGCGCCTGTTTAGTGTATAAAAAAGACATAGCATTAAAAATTGGAAAATATCCGGAATATCTAACATATGCCGGAGAAGATACGTTATTTTGCTATAAATATAAAAAAGAATCTAAAACTTGGGTCTTTAATAAGAAAGCTTTTCTATTATGGGAACATCCAACAACGTTAGAAGCCACGAAAAAGAAATTATTTAATTATATGATTGCTAATTTTGAATTAGGATTATGGCCATATTTCTATTCTAGTTATATTCTTGAGCCAAATATAAACTTGGGTTGGCAATGGAATATATTAAAAAAGAATTATAAGAAATTTTTGCAAAAACAAGCAGAAATTGAAATAACTAAAAGAAATATTAAAGGTTTATGCTTTATCCTTTCCGGTACGAGCATTGATAATTTAAATAAAGGAAAAGATAACAGGGAAAAAGTTTTAAAATTTATTGAAAATAATTATAAAACTTTTTTTATCAACTTTAACACTATATCTTCTACAATCACTGCTAAAAATACCGTGAAAAGAAACGCATTATTCTTTAATACTGATCATACATTACTAGAATTGCTTTATTATAAATATTTTTCAATAGCTGATTTTGAAGCTAGGTATAAGAAATTTTTACAAAATTCTTTATTTATTATCCAATGCCTGGATAAAACTATATGTAAGGATGTTTTTGCTTTAAAAAAGCATTTTAATAACATATTAATTATATATGAATATGTTGATAACAATCATATAAAAAGCTTAGAGCATAATTATCTTATCCAGAACTCGGATTGGATTATTATAGATCAAAAAAATAAATATTCTTTTGATAAAAAAACAGACCCAAATAAATTAATAATAGTGAATAGTCCTGAAGAAAAAGTAAAGAAATTACTTGAGTTGACTAGACTTACTCAAAATTGAAGCCTATAAGTAACTTCTTATTCGGATTAAATTTATGAAACGTTACCTTTTTTATATAATAACTCTGATAACCGTTATTACGGTTGGGTTAGGGTTTTATAAATTAAATAATAAGTCAACCAAACCAACTTTAAGAGTAAAAGCAATAAATTTTGACGCAGAAAATCAAAATGATGCCAATCCATTTTTAACAAAAATACTTGAAGAAAATTATAATTTGAAATTTGTAAATAAGAATGAAGATGTATTGCTAAACGGTTGCTTAAGTAGAGAACCGATTACAAAAAATCCTAAAGTAATTAAAATATATTATACTTCTGAACTATATACAGGAAGTGTACAAGATCAATTACAAACTCAAGATTTAGTATTAGGATTTGATTATATAGATCAACCTAATTATATAAGATTCCCTTTTTCTTATCATCGCCATAAGGAAAGAATGCGACATGACTATGATAGAAAACGAGGAGAATGTAACCCTTCCGAAAAAAAATATTTTGCATGTTTTCTAGCTAGTAATGACGGCGAATGGCTACCTACATTTGATGGAGCGAGAGAGCGTGCTAAGTTATTTCATAGACTATCTTTATATAAAAAAGTTTTAAGCGGCGGAAAGCTTTTAAATAATATAGGAGAAAGAGTGTCGTTTGAGCAAGAAAAAACAGAAGATTGGTTATCACAATGTAAATTCACTATAGCTTATGAAAATCAATATTATCCGGGATACATTACCGAAAAAGCTTTTCAAGCTTGGTTCGCAGGCTCTATACCGATATATAACGCAGATAGAAGTGTTCTAGAAGATATAAATAGTAAAGCGGTTATTTTTGGCGGAGATTTTTCTACGCAAGATGAATTAGTAGACTATATTAAAAAAGTAGATAATGATGATGAACTATATTGTAGTATTTGGAATCAGAGAATTTTAGTTAATCCGGAAAAAGATTATGAAGTACTAATAGATAAAGTTCGCAAAAAAATAAATGAAATTTTTGAAACAAAATTTAATAAAAAAATTTAGATATTAAGAATCTAACGCTTTTATAATACCGCGTAGCGTTTGAACTTCTGCGCGGGATAATTTATCTATACGAGTGAAAATATTAGTAATATTTTGTTGCATCATTAAGGTTTTTTCCGGAACTTTAAAAAAGTTTTTCTTACCTAGCTCATTAAATAAATGTTCTAAGAAATAATTAAGTTCTCCTCTAGTTGCAAGTTTTTGAGTATTACAAATAGATATATTACCATCATAAGGCTTATTACGAAATAACTCATAACATATTATAATAACCGCCTGGGCAATATTTAAAGAGCTAAACTCACTTGTATTAATAGTAATAATTTTATGAGCAAGAGAAACCTCCTCATTACTCAGTCCGTTATTTTCTCGTCCGAACATTATTCCCACTTTCTGCGCTAATGGATAGCTTAACGATAAATCTTGTGAGAATACATAATTTTTATTCATGGTGCGTTTTGTACAAGTTGTAGCGTAGAGATACTCAATATCTTTAATGCTTTCTTCTAGAGTATCATAAATTTTTGCGTTATCTATAACGTTAACCGCACCGACGGCAGTGCTTCTTGCTTGCTCATTCGGCCAGCCGTCTCGTGGGTTAACTATTCTTAGCTCGTCTACACCAAAATTTTTCATTGCTCTCGCCGTAGCTCCGATATTCTCTCCCATTTGAGGACAGACTAAGATTATTATAGGTTTAGAAAATTTATTTTCTTCGGTCATCTTATAGTCTAAATTTTTATTACAAGAGCAGTATAGGCAATTGCAACGGCATCGGCTTCGTCGGCACTAGTAATTAAATAAGTGCCGGGCAGGAGCAGTTTAATCATATGTAGAATTTGATGTTTCTGAGCATGCCCGTAACCCGTTACCGTTTTTTTTACCGTATTAGGTTTAAATTCTCGAAAATCAATATTATATCTGCCGATAAGTGCCATAATAGCACCCCTTGCATAGCCGAGTTTTAAAGATGTTAAATTATTCATATTAACAAAAGTTTCTTCAAGGGCTACCGCGTTTGGTTTATGTTCTAATATTACTTTTTCTAAACAAGTAGTAATAAAAGCAAGTCTTATATGCAGGGCATCTTTGCTATTTGTTTTTATCACGCCGCTATTTATATATGTTAGCTTTGTCGCTTCTTTACGAACCACTCCCCAGCCGAGGTTAGTAAGAGCCGGATCGATACCGAGTATAATCATAATTTTTAGTTTCTAAGTTAAAAGAGGTATTTCACGTTGATAATCAAAACGTTTCCGATGTCATTCTCACTTTCTTAGGGCGTTGTTGCATGGCTCAAAAAGTAATAAAAATCCGTCATGGCGAAGCCGCGAAGTGGCTGTGGCCATCCAGGCTATCCCGAATTACATTCGGGATTTAATTAGAATACTAAACAAGTTTAGTATAAAAATATGTTTATACTTAGATGGCCACGGCACCAAGAGGCGCCTCGCCATAACGATTCCGGTAGCCATGCAACAACGCCCCGTTTTCACGGGAATGACATAGAGACGGCTTTTACCCTATCTATACGACAATATTGGTTAATGGTGACTACTAACCTGCAGCACTTTAAATAATGTTCCCATTTGCTTAGGTGAGATTAATTTATCCACTTGCCGCTCTATTATAGCTGCGTGGTTAGGAGTAATTTTATCCTGCAATATTTTACTACGCAATAAAATACCGTTTTGAGTTAGGAAATCCCGTTGCGACATTGTTTCGGATATATTTAAACCGGTATTTTTTGCTACTGCTTTTAAGGCGTAAAAATCAACATGCGCCGAAAGATCAGCTGACCCTAAACTCTCAAGAAGCGGATAATATTTATGATTTTTTATAGCTTGAATAGTTGCGTTATATTGATTTCTAGTTCTCTGATTTGGATTTATATCATAACCGTAATCTATAACCAAGCAGCTACCGCTGAATTTTTTTAGATGATTGCTAATAAATTGCATAATTTTTATAGATTCGTAAGATTCTTCTATTATTGCGCCGTCATTTGCTTCTAAGTGGGTTTGTAACAAATAATCTTGTAAGTTTTTATTAACGGCAATTTTATCAAATTTAATTTTATTATCTATCGGTTCTATAACGAGTACCGACTCATACCATAATTCTTTAACTTTAATATATTGTTTTACCGGCATGGTATCAAAGAACTCATTAGCTATGATTATAGAAGGGATTTTTACTATATCTTCTATAGTTGTATAATGATTAATCGGTAAATTAATATCTTGTAAATTTGTTTGCTGATGAGCAATAAAATTGGGGTTAATTTCAATGAATTCTATCGTCAGAGCTTGATAAAATTCCGGTACTAACTTTGCCGTTCGTAGTAAATCACGCATTAATAGTCCTCTACCAGGACCGAGTTCAATTAAACTAATTCTTGAAGGGCAACCAATTTTCTGCCATTCTTTTATACACCATAAGCCTATAATTTCACCGAATAACTGCGAAATTTCAGGAGCGGTTATAAAATCTCCCTCGATACCTAAAATATCCTTATGTTGATAGTAAGAAGACGGGTTCAAGGAAAGCGCCTCACGCATTAATTGATCGCAGCTAATATAGCCGCTTTGCTTAATAAGCTGTCTTATTCTAAAGTTGATCGACATTACTTTTACTATTTCCGGGGTTATTTCCGCGCAGGCGCATGGGTGTTAATTTAAGAGATCGTCATTGCGAGCGACTGGAAGCTTTGTTGCCGGAATGACATCGAGGTTTACATTGATTGCGACTTTTAAATTGCCCTATGAAAATGGACGTATATTACGCCCAATCTATTAATACGAATATAATAGCATATTGCATTACCGCAGCAAATATTGCGGCTACTATATCGTCCAGCATAACACCGGTAGCACCGTGAATATTGCGGTCAAGCCAATTAATCGGCCATGGTTTTATTATATCAAAAATGCGAAATAGACAAAACGGTAAAATAAAAAGTACAATTAAATTAATTTTTAAAGGACTTAAATATTTTATTATGTTTGATTCGTTGACAAATACTACCGAGAAAAAACAAAGGGTTAAAGTTAACATTTGCCCGACTACTTCGTCTATTACTACCTCTTGCGGGTCTTCTCGTCCTGTATATTCTATATATATTTTAGTAAAATAACAGCCTAGTATTAATAATATCACCCATATACCGAAAGTTATTATAAATAAGGTTATAAGCTGTGCTTCACCAAGGGTAAGTGCAGGAAATGAAAAGATGATTTTACTAGTAATAATAAAATACATAACGGCGTAACATAGCGGAAAAGCCGCCAGAGAGCCGAAAGTACCCGGGCAGTATTTTATTTTGCCTATATAAAAAAAAGTTGCAAAAAACTCTGCTATTTGTTTTTTAGTAAACATTTCTTTCTCTATTGATATTTAATCTTAACTCGTTATATAATGGTTATATAATAACTTTTTATAACTCTAATAGAAAATTAATATAATGGGAATGAGTTTTAGCCACCTTCTAATAATTTTATTGATTATTTTTGTATTATTCGGTGCTGGTAAATTACCGCAGGTTATGGCAGATTTAGCCAAAGGCCTTAAAGCCTTTAAAGACGGTATGAAGGATAAAGATAAGGATGATTTGTAGAATTTAGGGAAGAAAACAGCGTTTCTACACAATAAACCTTATGATGTTATGCTTGCAAAGGCATTGTTGCATGGATAAGTTAAAGCGTGTTCGATGTCATTCTCGCTAGGCATTGTTGCGTGGATACTCAAACCGTCATGGCGAGGCGCCTTTTGGCGCCGTGGCCATCCAGTTAAACATATTTTTATACTAAACTTATTTAGTATTCTAATCAAATCCCTCATTATATTCGGGATAGCCTGGATGGCCACAGCCACTTCGTGGCTTCGCCATGACGGATTTTTATTAATTTCCTATCCACGCAACAATGCTTCCTAGCAATGACGGTGTTTTTGCAACGCTTGTGTTTCACGCAAACATTGCTCTTGCAAGAATGCTTTTGAATACTTAACGAAAGCCATGCCCTAAAAAATAGAATTATTGCCTTGGGCAGCCACAACTCGTTTTACCTTTATTTTTCTCGGCAGAATCCTCAAGCTTTTTCCCGCCTGCTTGCATATCTTTTCCCATACCTTGCATGGTATTGCAGGCGCTGGTTAAAAAGGCTACTGCTATTAATGTAAAAGTAATAAGTGTTGAACGCATAATTATTTGCCTTAATTTAAGTTTTGAAATTTAAGTTTTATAAGGGGAATTTTATTAAGCAAATAAAAATTTGTCAATAGACTTCTTCCGAAACTCTACTTCTAGGGGTAATTTGTACGTCGCACCTAGGCTCGAATCCTCACGTTACTTGCGTGTATGCTGCGGTTCTGCGCTCCGTGTCTCCTTCAAATTCCTCCCTATAAGCGAGTTTGAAAAGAAGTCTAATCTAAAAAATTATTCTAATTTTGAATCGGCAGAGTATTTAACGGCATAATTTAAAATTATAACGCCAAATAAAGCAGATAGCAAAGAGGCTATTATTACGGCTATTCTCATAGCATTAGAAGGGCAACCCGATTCAAAAGTTATACTACCGATAAATAAGCTTAAAGTAAAACCGATGCCGCCGAGAATTGCTATGGCATAGAATTTTAACCATGACGTATCTTTTGGTAAAGCACAAAATTTTAACCGAATAAACGGATATGAAAATAGCATAATACCTAATTGTTTCCCGATAAATAACCCGAATATTACTCCAAAGGTTACGTTAGAACATACGCTCTTAAACGAAAAATGTTTTAAAACGATACCGGAATTCATAAACACAAATAGAGGTAAAATAAAATAATTTACAAAAGGACGTATTAATTCTTCTAATTTTTTAAAAGAACTATTAATAACGTTACCCGTGTTAACAGGGATAAAGAGGGCGATAATAGCACCGCATAATGTGCCGTGAATACCGGCCTCAACCATGCTAATCCATAACAATAATCCTATTGCCATATAATAAAGGGTTTTTTGTACTTGATAATAGTTAAGTATCGATAAAATAACTATAATTCCTAAGGAAGCGCATAAGGCCACCATATAGATTGTTTTAGTATAAAATAAAGCAAGTATAATTAAAGCAAAAGCATCGTCAATTAGCGAGAAACCGATAATAAAAGCTCGAAGTTCTAAAGAAGTATAACGATGAAAAAAAGATAAAATACCGAGTACAAAAGCTGTATCGGTTGCTATCGGAATAGCCCAGCCTTTTAACGTTGATTGATCAAAATTAAAATATACGTAAATTAATGCCGGTGCTACTACTCCCCCTAAAGCTGCTGCACTCGGTAATATTAATTTCTTCTTGTTTTTATATTCTCCTTCTACTAAGTGAAATTTCATCTCCAAACCGATTAATAAAAAGAAAAATGTCATGAAACCGTCATTAATCAATTCTATAAAAGTGGTTTGCAGGCTTAAATTCCCTACCGATAAGAATATATTGCTATAGACAAATGCAACATAATATTTATTTAAAAAACTGTTATTGCTAATGACGAGTGCCAAGGCAAATGTTATAATGAGTAATATACCGGCAAAACTACCGGATTTAATTAATTCTCTTAATTTGTTGTTTATAGACATATTTATTATCGGTAATCTTTGTTAGTTTAGATAATATTTTAAGTTTATTGAAAAAGTCAAAGCTACTATGCTTTTATAATCATATTTTATATAATGGTGAGATAATTTTAATTATCTATATAGTAATCCTCATTATTTAGATTAATAAAGTATTATTGTCAAAGTATATAGGGTTTCTTGTAGAGAAGGATGCTTTATATTACAGTTTAATTTACCATAAAACAGGCTATTTCATGCTAGCAGAACAACAAACCGAGTGGATTATAAACAACAATCTTGTAAATAAAGGTTGGCATATAGATAATAGTAATAAAAAAAATGTTTATTTTCAAAAGCCGAAACTAGAAACAGAACGAAAAAAATTAAACAGAAAAAAACCGGATTATATACTATATATAAAGTAATACGGATATACCGATTGCAATTATTGAAGCGAAAAAAGGCGGAATAGACTTAAAATTAGCATTAGAACAAGCTACGGAATATGCAAAAGCCCTGAATGTACCGTTAGTATTTGCTATGAACGGCGCTTATTGTGAAGCTCGTTTTGTTCCAAATAATAAAGAACTTATATTAAACGGCGAAGAAGTAAGAGAGTTACTGCGAGAAAAAGAGATATTAACTTTTTTAGAAGCAAATAGTAATGAAGCTTGGACGATCCCTAAGGAAGTTAAAGTTTCACGAGATGAGTTGATATCGATATTCAAAAATCTAAATAATATTTTAAGAAGCGAAGGCTTGCGAGCCGGAATAGAAAGATTTGGTGAATTTGCTAATATATTATTCCTGAAATTGCTTAGTGAGAATAATGAAAAATCTTGGTGGAATACTATTAAAGCACAGTCAAATGAAGATATTATCGGTTACATAAACGGCTATGTCATAGAACAAATTAAAAATAAGTATGGCGGTGACGTTTTTACGCCTATTTCTATCGGTAACCCTCAAACGCTTCGGCATATTATCGATGCAATCGATCCTCTTATTTTATCGACAATAGACACGGATATAAAAGGCGATGCATTTGAATATTTCCTTGAAAAAACTACCTCAACCGAGAATGACTTAGGAGAATATTTTACCCCTAGAAATGTTGTTAAAACCATTATTAACCTTGTGGATCCTAAATTTAAAGAAACAATTTATGATCCTTTTTGCGGTACAGGTGGGTTTTTAACCGAAGCTTTTAACTATATTAAAGAAAATACTATAATTAATACTCAAGAAGATTTAGAAAGACTAAAATTTGATACGTTATATGGGCGAGAAATAACTACAACCGCTAGAATCGCCAAAATGAATATGATTTTGCATGGTGACGGACATAGCGGAATTCAACAAATAAATAGTCTTGAAAATCCTAATTATATTAAACCTTTAACTAATCAGCAGTTAAAGTTTGATATAATCGTTACTAATATGCCTTTCTCCCAGGAAATTACTAAAAAGACTATTAAAAACGGCAAAACCGTAACAGAGAATTATATAGCTCCTCTTTATTATAACGGTATTGCTAAAAATAACGGTGATGCTGCTTGCGTTTTACATTGTCTTCATAATTTGAAAGAAGGCGGCAGGATGGCGTTAGTAGTACCTGAAGGGTTTCTATTCAGAAAAGATATTGCTGCCGTACGACAATTTTTATTATCGAAAGTAAAACTACAAGCCGTTATTTCTCTGCCGCAAGGTACTTTTTTACCTTATACAGGAGTAAAAACATCGATACTTTATTTTACCGATGCACATAAACCAAATAATCAAAAAGAATATTGGTTTTATGAAGTCAAAAATATTGGGATTACCTTAGACAATAAGAAAAGAAAAATTAACGGCATAAATGATTTAAACAAAATTGATTCCTCGGATATTGGTAAAGTAGACAAAAATCCTGACTTAAAGACTAATATGTTTGAACTCGGGTTTGAAATAATAGATTTAGAGAAAGTGAAGAATAACGGGTATAATTTGGTTGGAAGTTTTTATAAGGAATTACAGAAAAACAATAAATATAAATTTGTAAAACTTGGAGAGATAAGTAAGGTTGAAAGCGGTAACTCTGCACCTCAAAATAATAATTTATTTGAAAATGGTATTTACCCGTTTTTCAGGGTTTCAGATATTGCAAAGCCTCATATATCTGGCAACCTTTTAGAAACTGCTGATAAGTTAAACGACGAAGGAGTAAAAGGATTAAAATTATTTAAAAAAAGTTCTATTCTTTTTCCTAAAAGTGGTGCCTCAACTTTACTCAATCATCGTGCAATTATGGGCTGTGATGGATATGTTACTTCGCACTTAGCAATCATTACTGTAGACAAAACAAAAATTCTGATAGCATTTTTGTTTTACCTATTAGTCGGTGTTGATGCAAAAAATATCATATTAAATGACAGCTACCCTTCAATTAGAATTGATTTTTTACAAAACCTACAACTTCCTCTTCCTCCTTTTGAAGAACAACAAAAAATAGTTGAGGAATTGGATAGTTATCAAAAAATAATAGATGGGCTTAAGCAAGCAATAGATAATTGGAAACCTAATTTTAAAATAAGTTCTGAATGGCAGGTGTTAAAAATTTCAGATATAGCAGAAAGTTTAAAAGCTGGCGGTGATGTTCCAAAAGATAATTATTCAAAAGATAAAACTATAAAATATAAAATACCAATTTATTCAAATGGAACTACTAATAAAGGTTTATATGGATATACAAATATTATAAAAGTAGATAAACCATGCGTAACAATTTCTGCGAGAGGAACTATAGGGTATGCAGTAGCACGTAATGAGGCTTTTTGTCCTATAATTAGATTAATTGTATTAATACCTAAAAAAGATGTTGAAGTAAAATATCTAGAATATATTTTGAACAAAATGGATTTTAAATTATTAGGCACGAGTACGCCACAATTAACAGTGCCTGAAATATCAAATTATAGAATTCCAATTCCTCCCTTACATATTCAACAAGAAATAATAGAGCAAATTGAGAAGGAACGTACAATGATCGAAGCAAATAAAGAAACCATAAAGCTTTTTGAAGAAAAATTAAAAACCAAACTAGATTCACTTTGGCAATAAAAGATGTACATTAACTACCTAAAAGATTTGATCGGTTTTAAGTCTGTAACTCCTCAGAGTGACGGAGCTATTGAGTATATTGACAAGTTCCTCCAAGAGAACGGCTTTCAAACCGAAATAAAATTATTCGGTGGCTCCTCCTCGCAAGTTACAAATCTTTACGGATTTTACGGCAATAAAAAACCGAATATTTGTTTTGTCGGGCATGTAGACGTCGTACCTGCCGGTGATTTTACTCTTTGGCACGCTTCGCCTTTCTCGGCTCACATAATTGGCGATAAAATATACGGCAGAGGAGCTGTTGACATGAAAGGGGCGATAGCCTGTTTTTTAGCGGCAAGTTTGGATTTTATAAAGCATAATCCGAACCTTAACGGCTCGATTAGTTTTTTAATTACCGGCGATGAAGAAGGTGAAGCAAAATACGGCACTAAAGAAATGTTAAAACACATCTATAATCAAGGTCATAAAATTGATTTTGCTATTGTCGGTGAGCCGACAAATGAAGAAGAAATAGGTGATACGATTAAAATAGGTAGGCGCGGTAGCGTAAATTTTAACTTAAACTTACACGGCAAACAGGGGCACGTTGCTTATCCACAAAAAGCACGTAACCCTCTTCCTTGTTTAATAAAAATAATGCATGATATTATCAATATTAAACTTGATGAAGGCGGTGCATTTTTTGATCACTCGAATAGTTGCGTTACCTCAATTGATGTCGGTAATAATATAACTAACGTAATTCCGGGTGAAGCTTCCGCACGATTTAATATTCGGTTTAATGAGCTACATTCAGCTGAGAGTCTAACAAATCTAATAAAGCGAATTGTCGAAAAATATTGTACCGAATATAAATTAAATTATGAATTAACCGCTAAAAGTTCAGCCGAAAGCTTTATTCAAGACCCTATAGACAGAATAGCCGATTTCGCCGAAATAGTTGCAAGCACAACTAATATAAAACCTAAATTCTCAACTAGCGGCGGTACTTCCGATGCTAGATTTGTTAAAAGCTATTGCCCGGTTGTTGAATTCGGTTTATTATCCGAAACAGCTCATAAAATTAATGAATATACAAAAATTACTGATTTACAAAAATTATACGATGTGTATTATAATTCTTTGACAAAATTCCTAACTTAAGAAGTTTTGCGGGTGTGATGGAACTGGTAGACGTGCAAGATTTAGGTTCTTGTGCCGCAAGGCGTGGGGGTTCAAGTCCCTCCACCCGTACCATTCGACATTTTCGGACAAATTTACGACGGTATTGAACGGCGGACGTAGAGAGTAATCAAGTTTTTCGCTGCTCAATGTTAGGTTAGCAAATACTAAATTTACTAAACTCCTTTTGTCCTCGACAGTTGAACCTATAAACTTGTTATGGGCGTCAGAAGCTAATTCTACCAAGGAAATTAGCGTTTTTGTAAACTCATCATCTGCATTGTGATAAGCTCCGATTTCTCTCATTACATCGTTGCGTCGTTCTATTAATTGCTGGCGTTTTTCTTCGTGCGTTTTTTTGTCTATTTCACCATCAAGTAATAAATTCATTAAATTATCCATACGCGTTTTAATTTTTGTATCTTCGCTATAAAGTTCACTTACACGGCGTTTATGAAAATCTTTTTCCGCATTTGCGCTAGCTTTAGTATATGTTATTACTTCGCTTAACATCTGCGGCGATAATTGCATTGATGCAAAGACTTTTTCCACTTCCTTTAAGGCTATCTCTTCCGGCACATATATTGCCTGTGTAGATTCCTTTGATACCCATATTCTTAAATATCGCCACTCTGCAGTTTCTCCATTCTTGTAAGTTTTGCTCCGTATGTCAGGAGTTGCTACCCTACCGGTATTAGCGCATTTAATTAAGCCTCTAAATATTGATTCCTTATTCCTGAATTTATACGGCGTTCTTTTCCATCCTAGCCGTACCTTTTGGCATTTATCAAATAACTCTTTGTTTATAATTGGTGGGTAAATATGAGGGAATCTTTGCCCTGTTTTTTTAATCTCATTACTCCATAATAAAAAGGATTCTTAATAAGCTCGAAAATTTGCGATCTACTTAAATAACCTTTATTGCCTCTTGCATTAGTAAGTCCCCACTCTTTGGTTTTTTTCAATATTTCCGGTAAGTTATAATTGCCTGTTGCGTAGGTTTCAAATATCTTTTTTATCAAAGGTGATCTATCAAGGTCAATTACTATGGTTCCCTTTTTATCGTTAGTATGCAGATAACCCATGGGAGCAGTACTTACCCATTTACCTTCTCGTAATTTTTGCGCTATACTGCGGTTTATGTTATCCTTAAGGCTATCAACGTAATTTTGCGCCATCATAGTAAACAAATTCCACATCATACGCTCCTGTGATGTAGAATATTTATGGATAATACAATTTTCCGTGTGAAAATGTAGCTCTATTTTTTCTTTTTCGATAAGGTTGTTTAATAAAGGAGTCTCCTTATAACTACGTTGTAGCCTGTCCACCTTATCCGTTACCACTGCAATTATTTTTTTCTGCTTTTTAGCAAACTCTATGGCTTCCATAAATTTTTTACGATTGCCTACGGTGGACGATTCAGTAAATTCAAAGATTTTTAAAATCCCTAACCCTTTACGGGTACAATATTCTTGTGAACGATATTTTTGGGCATTGGTTGAATAGCCTTCTTCCTGCTCTTTAGAGGATACCCTACATAATATAATTGCTTCAGTTGCTTTTTTTCTTTCGTACATATTATTACCCCCTCCCCATAGTTTTATTCCAATTAAAACAATAATATTTTTCAAAATAAGCTGTAGCCTGATGTAAAAAACGACTTTCATACTTGGTTAATTTACGTAATATTATATCAGAGCCATCCTTGTTATAAGTAACGACTGTAATGAGCTTTGCGGCGAGTAAAGTACCGAATACCGCCCACATTATGGTATTAACCGGAGTATTTAAAAGCTCGTCGTCAATTATAACTGTGACGGGTTTGTTATGGCAGGTGCTTATACGACGGACTAATTTACAAAAAGCGCGGTAATCGTAAGAGTCTTTAGATTGGATAATTTTTAATATTTTTAGCTTTCCTTTTTTGCAGCTGATAGAAATACCTTGCCTAAGCTTATCACTTTCAAGCCCATAAGGAGGGTGTAAGAAAATTATAGCTTTGGGAGCTGAAAATATAGGTTTTGGAGTTATTAGATTTGATTGATTATTTTGATCGGTCATTTGGATATCCCCATTTTGATTAAACTTAAAGTTATTAAGTTTTAACCACCAAAAATTGCTTTAAGGTGGTCGGGGAGTTAAGAAAACCGCATAACACAGCTATAATAGTTTTTAGGTCTAAAGTATAGTACCTTAAACCCTGGTATGACTATTATCTCCCAGACCCTAAGAAAGTCTAGGATAACATCATTTTATACGGTTGATGTTATAACCGGTTATGCTAAGGTTCTTACACCCCAGAATAGTTTTACAACTACTCCGAGTATGATTTTATACAACTCCCCTAAAAAGTCAATTAAGCTTTATTATTTTTTTTCTTTTTTTAATCTAATGTGTACCTTCATAAGAATTTTACAAAACTCTATTAATCTTCTTGCTGCTTCGTGTGCTTCTACTTCCGATAATTTGCCGTTATACATTTTCCTTATATTTTCAACGATCGACTCGTAAATTTCTTCCCTACTACGCCCATCCGGTTTATCTTGCCTAGCTTGTTCATATGTGGTTATATTGTCGTTTTTCATAATTCCCCTTTGTTATATTTTGCTAAAATGCAGTGTAATAAAGCCAAGCTATCGGCTTCGTTGTCATCCTTGGGACTAAAGCCCTTGCTTTTGACTGCATCGATTACGGCGTATTTGGTAGCGTTGCCTTTGCCTGTTATATGTTTCTTGATAGTACCGACCGGCACACCTCTATAAGGTATTTGATGAATTTCACAAAAAGCCATTACGTGGGCTACGAAACCGCCGTATTTATGAGCGGCATCTGTTCCCTTGTGACTGCGTACCTGTTCAAAATAAACTTCATCAAACCCCTTTGTAGTGCTTCTAAGCTCTGAAAGCCATCGTTGCAAGCGTACAAATACCATCCCGCCGCCTTCAAAATTATCCATTTTAAAGTTTTCCGTACCCGAGGTAATGCTGCCGTTATTGTAGTGTAAAGCCCAGCCGGTTATAGTGCCGAGGTCTAGGGCTAATATTGTTTTGTGGTTCATAATGTTAATCCTCCTTTTGATTTTCTTGATTATTCTTTAAATACTTCGTCTAAATATCTTGGGTCGTTTAATACCTTTTCTAAAAATTCAGGGTCTTTTAATGCTCTCGTTAAAAATTGTTCAGTAATCCCGTAAAAACCATTAGCATCGACTAACCCATGTGTTTTTACGGCAATCTTTAGCATAGGAATACGCCTGGGTATTACTCCTTCATACATGTAGTTATAAGTTTCGCTATGTGACATATCAAGCGACCTTGCTACTTCTAAAGGTTTCAACTTATATATGTCCGCATACGTTAATAGATTCATAATCACCTTAATTTTAGTTGCAGGTTAAGGAATTTAACCAGTGATACTTATCTACTACACCTACAAGTTTTTAAAACCTTTCGTTTTACAACTTTTACAACTATGTACTGCCCTCCTTGTAATCATATATAAACTAAAAAAATCACTTTGTGTGAATCTGTCAATTTAATTGACAGATTCAGGGGGTAATTTGGCTTCCGTTAGGGAAAGCTCCGTCAATTAAACTGACATGTGGTTGAAAAGTTTTAAAAAATCGGCATTCTATCGGTTACCGCAATTCAATTAAAAATAGGTAACACATGAAGAAAGAACTAGCCGACATCAATATTTTAAAAGTAAATATTTTAAAAGTACCCATTGGGTTACTAATAAAATATGACGTTGAAGACTTACACCGCCATTTAGTGAAAGCTATCGAGGAGCTAGAAAAAGCTAAGCGGCTTAAACAATGGCTACAAGGGGCAATAGCTCTTAAATATAAGGCACGTATACAAAATAAACGTAACTATTGCGGGGAGGATACCGGCGTTATTTCTCTTGAGGATAGAGGCTTTAAGGTAACTAGCGACGTACCGAAACAAGTTGAGTGGCGGCAAAGCGTACTTAGTAAAATTGCCGGCAATATACTCGCCAGAGGCGGAAAGTTATCGGATTATATTGAGGTACATTACCACGTGCCGGAAGCTAAATATAACAGCTTACCGCCGGTATTTAAGGATATGCTGCTACCGGCCAGAATAATTAGACACGGCAACCCTGTTTATAAGCTTACCAAACTAAAGGATGATAAGTTTGAAACAGTTACGCTAGATCAACTTATGTCGGAATGGGGGGTAAGCCATGAGTAAATTACCTATTATTAGTGCCGACGAGCGTTTAGCGGAAAAACGAGGGATTAAGGGTTGTATATTTGGCGGGTACGGCATCGGCAAAACTAGCCTTCTCTGGACTCTACCGGCGGAAACTACGTTATTCTTCGATCTTGAGGCTGGGGATTTAGCAGTTGAAGGCTGGCAAGGTGATTCTGTTAGACCTCGCACCTGGCAGGGATGCCGAGACTTTGCGGTATTTATCGGCGGTGCTAATCCTTCTGTTAAGGACAACGGCATTTATGGCAAAGCACATTATGAAGATGTTTGCCGTAGGTTTGGGGATTCTGCCGCTATTGATAAATACGAGACTATTTTTATTGACTCGATAACAGTTGCAGGACGCTTATGTTTGCAATGGTGTAAATCTCAACCGCAAGCCATTAGTGAGAAAACCGGCAGGGAAGATGTGCGGAGTATGTACGGCTTGCACGGTCAAGAAATGATCACCTGGCTAACGCATCTACAACATGCCAGAAATAAAAATATCTGGTTTGTCGGGATATTGGAAGAGAAGCAAGACGAATATAATCGTCGGACATTCGGCTTGCAGATAGACGGCAGCAAAACGGCTAATGAGTTACCGGGGATAGTTGACCAGGTTATTACTATGGCACAGGTAAAAACCGAAAACGGGGAATCGCGGGCTTTCATTAATCACACTTTAAACCCTTACGGCTACCCTGCTAAAGATCGGTCGGGGAAGCTGGAAATGATCGAGCCGCCGCATTTGGGTAATTTAATGGACAAAATCAAATCACATAACCCGTCGTCATTGCGAGCGACTAAAGGGAGCGTGGCAATCTCATAAAATTAAAACTAGATTGCCACGTCGCTACGCTCCTCGCAATGACGAGCTTTTAAAAACAACAATTAATCAAGGAGTAACATTATGGACTATTACGATTTTAATACTGCGACTAATCAAGCAAACTTTGATTTAATCCCGAAAGGGACAATAGCCAAGGTAAATCTTAGAATAAAACGCGGCGGTTATAACGATGCCGAAAGCGGTTGGACGGGCGGCTACGCCACTAAAAACGATATAAGCGGAGCGATTTACTTAGATTGCGAATTTACCATTTTAACAGGTGAATATGCTAAGCGTCGAGTTTGGAGCATGATCGGACTTTATAGCGAGAAGAATAATAACCGCTGGGGCGAGATAGGTAGGAGCTTTATACGCTCTATTCTCAACTCTGCTAGAGGGTTTAGCGATAAGGAGGATTCGGAACATGCCAAATATGCCCGTAAGATTAACAATTTCGGTGATTTAGAGAAGTTAGAGTTTTTTATAGTTAGAATTGATATAGAAGTCGATCAGTCGGGCAATGAAAAAAACGTTATTAAGGTTGCTTTAGACCCATGCCATAAGGATTATGTTAAGTTTATGGATAACAACGCCAATATAACAGACATAGCAGGGTGGAGGTAAGAGGTGCGCATATGACAAGATTAGATTTTAACCGGATTTTAAAATATTACGCTAAAAATAACGGCGTAATGATAACTTTGAATATGTTACTTAATCAAGCTCTTAGTTATGAAAAAAGCTTAGAGCCGCTACGTAAATATTTAGGTGCGTCACGTCTTGGCGTGCCTTGCTTTAGAGCTTTGCAATATGAATATCTTGAAGCAGTTAATGGCGAGGTTAGAATTATTGACGATGCCGATCGTATACGTAACTTTGAGATAGGGCATTTATTCGAGCGTTTAATGATAGATTGGCTAAAGCTTTCAGGCTTTAAACTTTTGATTTATGACGAACAAGGAAAGCAATTGGGCTTTGCAGTAGCAGGCGGCAAAATAGCCGGACATATTGACGGCATTATATTAGATGTTCCGGTTGATATAAAAGATTTAAATCGTGAAAATAAAGATTTAAAAATATCTTGCCCGATGTTATGGGAAACTAAAAGCATGAATAATAAGAGCTGGCGAGAGACATTTACAAAGGGTTTAGTATTATCTAAGCCCGTCTATGCTGCACAAATTGCTTTATATCAGGCTTATATGGAGGAAACAATTTGCGGTATTTCTAAGAATCCTTGTTTATTTACGGCAATTAATAAGGATACTGCCGAAATATACGCCGAGCTGATCCCGTTTGATGCCGAGTTAGCGCAAAGGATGAGCGATAAGGCTGTTAACATTATCAAAGCTACCGAAGCGGGGGAAACATTACCTAGGGGCTTTAGTAGTAAGGAGGTTTTTGACTGCAAAATATGCCCTTATCAAACTAAATGCTGGGGGGATTAAGCCGTGAGTGATATTTTACCCGTAAAAGATGACATTAAAGGTTATTTTTGGCTGGTCTTCGGTTATTTAGACGGGTTAATTCCGTTGCGATCATTTGCAGAGAAAGGCGGGGCTAGTCATAAGCCCCCTGCCAATATCTGGATTGAAGCAAATGACGATATGGCTGTTAATGCTCTAAATTTTGCTATGACAACAAACCAACGACAAACGGCATTTTACGTAATTCCTGGAGTGGTTGAAAATACAGGGGAAGCAGGAAGTATCAATATAAAGCAAATGCAGGTTCTACTGATTGATATTGACGACGGGGATACCGAAAGCAAGTTAGCATTACTTGAAAACGCTTTAGGTAAGGCTAGCATGGTTGTTGAGTCGGGAGGTATGACTAGCGAGGGACATACTAAGCTGCATGTTTATTGGCAATTAATGGAGGCTGCGAGCGGTGAGGATTTAAAAATTTTATTAGAGTTGCGGCACAAAATAGCTTTAGCCGTGGGCGGTGATTTACATTTTAAGCTAGCGCATCAACCAATTAGGGTAGCAGGCTCGGTTTATTACAAAGGCGGAGTTGCGAAGCTTGTTAAAATTAGGTCATATAGTCGCATGGAGTATACGCTTGAGGAATTAGTAGAGGGAATTAAAAAGTTAATTGGTGTTAATACTTTAGATCTCCAGAATTTTACTAAAAACTTACCAAACATTAACAATATTTCCTTACCTTTAAATAATATTTTGACAAGCAAAGTGTATGAAGGCGGCAGCGTTGAAGCTAGCCGTTTCAACCGGTTAAGCAGGATAATAGGCTACTGGTTGCGCCGCTGCCATGACGGGTTAATTACTGAAGCACAAACCTTAGAGGAAATACATAGCTATAATTTAGCCAATGTTGTTCCTTCTTGGTCGTTAGAGAAAATAAAACAAGAGGTTAACGGCTTATGGAAGTTGCATTTACAGAAATACGGAGAAGCTAAAAAGATTACTAATAATGCATCTCGTCGAACAATTAGTATATTTCAGCTAGGTCGATTTTTAGAAGATCAAAGCGAATTGCCGCAAGATTTAATAGCACCACGTATATTAACGCCTCGCGGTATATTAGTCTTCGGCGGTGCGCCTAAGGTCGGTAAGAGTGATTTTTTGTTGTCGTTATTTGTGCATTTGGCAGCAGGGCAAGAGTTTTTAGGCTTTAAGCCCGTTCGTCCATTAAAGATATTTTATTATCAAACGGAAGTAGAATATGACTATTTGCGTGAAAGATTACAAAATATGCAATTACCTAAGGAGTTAATGGATAAGGCACGAGTTAACTTATACATTACACCGGCTAGTAAGTTGTTATTAGATGCTGAAGGAATAAATATAATAGCGGCAGACGTAAAGAAAGTTTTAAATGATGCTCCCGATATCATCGCCGTTGATCCATTGCGCAATGTTTTTGACGGCGGTAGAGACGGAGCAACAGAGAATGAAAACGACGCAATGCTGTTTTTCCTTCGGGAAAGAATAGAAGCCTTAAGGGATCAATTAAACCCTAAGGCAGGCGTTATTTTAGTTCATCATACAAAAAAGATTAACCGCATGCAGTTTGAAGATGATCCGTTTCAAGCTTTTAGCGGCGCAAGTAGTTTGCGAGGATACTACACTACCGGAGCATTGTTATATAAGCCGGAACCGGAAAATGATAACAAGCACCTAATATTTGAGCTACGTAACGGCAAAGAAATTCCTACTAAGATAATTAATAAAACTAATGGCGTATGGGTTGAGGTAAATCCTTTAAATATACCGCTTATAAAGCAGCATTATAGTAGCAAATTAAATGCCGAGCGCGATCGCCGTGAACAACTAATTATGGATATCTTGGAGGAAGAAGCCGTTAAGGGGCGTGCATATTCAATTAATGCCTTTTGTGAAGCATTTGACGGCGAGAAGGGTTTAGGTAGTAAGGACTCTATTAGGTCGAGAATTAAAGTTTTAACAAGGAAAGGGGATATTAAGTTTTTTAAAAACACTATGGATTATGGTTTTGGTAAATGTACATCAAATTATGGTTTAATGTGTTTTGAAAATATGCAGTTAGGTAAGAAACACAGAAAAAAAGTTTTGCCTACTCATTATTTACATCATGAATTCGAGGAATTACATCCGATAGAAAACCCTAAAATATGGAGAGTTTACGAAGAAGAAATAAACGAAGAGGAAAATGAAGAATTTTAAGTTTAGAATTGTGGAACATAACTTGAAAACCGTGGAACATGCTTAAGAATAAGGAAAATTCAAGTTTAGGTTTTAAGTTTATGTTTAAGTTTAGGAAGTTTCCCAAACTTGAAATTAAAATATAGTAAAAAAGCCCTGGAATAGGCAAGAAGATAAGGAAAACTAAGGAAATCAAGTTTAGGAAAGTACCCAAACTTAACCAAAACTTGAAACCTTAAAAAACCCCAGAAAATCAACAGCTTACAGGGATTCAAGTTTAGGAAATATTTATATGCAAAAAATCAAGTTTGGAACTGCTGCAAAGCTTATTAGTATTAGGGTTTAAAGGGGGTGTTTCAAGTTTGGAAAATAACACCCTATACTTAAAAGTATATAGGACTGTAAAAGTCCCTATACTACGTAAACGGGTTATTTCGCGTAACAAAAAAATTTTTAAAAATTATTGTATTTTCTACTAGACATTGAAAATAAAAGCTGCTAGCATTTTACAATCTAGGGAAGAATAAACAACGAAATCAACTAAGAGCGCGGCAATGTCGGAATTAATAAACTTTACCAAAGAAAGGCTTACGAAGATTGCTATACCTGCAACCGGTATACGGGTTTACAGGGACAGCAAAGAGCGTGGGCTTATCCTTATTGCATCGTACGGCGGTAGTAAAGTTTTTTATCTGTACAAAACCATTGACGGTAAGCCTGAAAGGATAAAGCTCGGTGAATTCCCTTACATTACCATCGATGAAGCGAGAATAAAAGCAATTGAGCTAAAAACCCAAGTAGCAAGAGGCATCAATCCCGTAAAGGAGAAGAAAGCCCAAAAAGCCGCGTTGCAGGGTACCTTGAGTTTGAGAGAGCTTTTTAATCGGTATATTGATGATTACGCTAAGCATAACGTCGTAACCTGGGAACGCCTTGTGTTGCAGATGAATAGGCAAGCAAAAACTTTGTATGATAGGAAGTTGTTAGATATCACGACGGAAGACATACAAAGCGTTTTTAATGACTTGACCGTGAGGATAAGCAAAGTAACGGCTAATAGGTTTTTAACGTTAATAAATGCGGTATTGAATAAAGGCGTTAAGTGGCGACTGCTTGAGAAGAATCCGGCTATTTCGGTTGAACGTCATCGGGCAAATAAACCTCGTATCCGTTATATTACCAAGGAAGAAATGCCGAAGTTTTTTAAAGCCGTAGAAGAAGGGAAGAACCGCATTATGGCGGACTTTTTCTTAATGGCATTATTTACGGGTTGCAGACGCGGCAACGTTGCGGCGATGCGTTGGGATAATATCAGTTTTGCCGGTTCGGTGTGGCAAATAGAACGCACTAAGAACGGCAAGCCGCAAGAAATACATTTATCGCCGGCAGTAGTTGAGATATTACGCCGAAGACGGCAAGAAAACGCTAATGACCCAAACATTAACGATAATGGTTTTGTCTTTCCAAGCAAAAAAAGCAAAAGCGGACATATAGAAAGCTCGCAATATGCTTGGAGTAAGCTGTGTAACGCTGCCGGTCTTAAAAAAATAATAGTTCACGATTTGCGTAGAACTTACGGGACATGGATGAGGCTAGCAGCAAACGCTGATCGTGAAGTAATCGGCATAGTTTTAGGCCATGAAGCTCTGAAAACTACAGAGATATACGATATTATCGAGAGTGTAGCGGTAAAAAAGTTTAGAGACGTAACTACAAACGCAATGGCAGTATTTAGCGGCACCAAGCCGCAAGATAACGATTTATTCCGACAGTTACGCCAATCTATAAGCGACAGTAGTAACACCATTAGCAAAATACTAAGCGAGTCATCCTTTAATCATCTTATTAATAACGATTCGTTAGCCGGTCTTATTAAAATGCGGGAAATGTCCGAGACGGTCGTACACTCGCTTAATACATATGCATACGGCAATGTAGCCGCCTGATAGATGCCTGTAGCTTTCGACTTATTCGTTCATATTCGGTATTCATAATATTACCGCGCTCCTTCTTATCAGTGTTATATTTATCTTCCAGGCTCAAGAAAACAAGCCGATATATTATTAACTCCCTTGTAAGTTTTTGTTATTATCCTTGCAGCATTCTATAACATAAATCGGTTATCTGGACAATTCACATAAATAGCCTTTTTATATCCTTTTACGTCCAACAGCTACATACCTACTTTAACTACTTAAGTTGCATCTATAAATAGCTTTATAACTCCAATTTACGCCTATTACTTATATAACTAATCGGTAATAACATAATTGTACTATTGGCAGAAAAGCCACCCCCTGCCCATATTATTAACGTTTCTTAACCATTGTGTAAACATCCCTTAGGTTCTAGGCAGGAATACTAGTTAATAGATATTTCTCGCTAGTTTCCCTTATCTCTAGGGGTTTAAAGGGCATAAGTAACTCGTAAATTATTATCTGCGCTATTCATATGCTAGTACGCCTTAACAAATCCCCCGCATTTCGCGGTGTTTTTCCGCCGTTTCGGGGCGTTTCGGGGCGGTTTTTGTCAGAATTCCGTGTAGCTAATAGATAGGGGGGTAGAGTGCTTAAAGTAGGGGTATAGGGGGGAAAGTTGCAGCAGTGGTTTTAAGGAGATTAATCGTTTAATAACAAAATTTTCTAGTTTTTTGTTTTATCGTTTAGAATAGTACAATTTGCTAATAAAACCCTAAGTGACTTTAATTAATATTTAAATACTTTTATAAAAAATCAATTAGATTTTCACCGATTAAGTTAGTAGGTTTTAATTCTTTATTTTCATATACTTTAATGTATGTAACGTAATCGTCAACGATTTTTAATCCTATAGGTGAAATATGTGTCAGAGATTTAGGGACAAAAATTAAAATGTTATTTAAAATATCAAGTGTATGTATTTTATCAATATGTGCTAATTCTATTTCATTTTTTGCAAATACTACTCCATTATTAAATATGCTTCCTTTGCTATTACCGTAATAATAGCTTTTAGGTGTAAATGCGACAACTGCCCCCCTAAATTCGTAAGCATCTTCAGCTTTTGTAATTCTTTTCATGTTTTTATTCATTTAGTTATTACTACTGACTTATACCATAATTTGTAAATGAAACAATTATTTTTTAATATTAAATTAATTACACTAAAAGTAGCAAATCCCTGTTAATATCATTTGTAAAAAGCTCATAAAGCAGCTATAATAAATACAATAAATAAAATTTATATAGTTACAACTTAAAGTTTTAATATGATATTTTTATGAGTGTAAAATACGGCTCTAAAAACTACGGCTTGTTTGATAAATATTTAAGTAAAATCTCTAAAGCTACTATTGATAAATTCGGCTCACTGGAGAATGTTATAATTTTTCTGCAAGAGCTATGCGATACCGGTCACGTGGGGCTGGCGGCGAAAAAGATAACTGACTTGTCGCCGTTAGTCTCTCCACTGCTGCTACATAAAGTTATTCACAATGATCGACATTTAAGCAAATGCGTTAGACTGGCTAAAAATTACTCGGCAGAAATGGCGGAGGCGGTTTTATACGATCGAGCTATTAACGGCTATGAGGAACTAACCTACAATGAGCAAGGGGAATGTATCGCCCGCAAAAAGAAATATTGCCCTAAAAGCTTGCTGGAATATCTAAAGGCTAATTCTCCTAAATATCAAGGCGGCAATAAAAATAACAAGGCTATTAATACTAAAACGCAGGATAACGGCAAGACATCACAATTAAGCGAGATCGGTAATTTTGAAGTGGAGGCATACGGAGCGGATAGTGACAACGATACAGAAACAAGGACGGAATAATAAAAGCTTTAAATTTCCGGTAAATTGGTCGCCTTATCCGTTTCAATTACCTTTGTGGCGTTATTTATATAAGGGCGGCAAGAAAGCTATAGCCGTCTGGCATAGAAGAGCCGGCAAGGATATTATGGGCATTAACTGGATTACGGCGGCAGCTCTTAGAGAAGTCGGCATTTACTGGTATGTCTACCCGACCTACAACCAGGCTAAAATGTCGGTCTGGGACGGCATGACTTTAGAAGGTCGGGCGTATATGTCGTTTATTCCGCCGGCGGCAATTGCTAAAAGCCAACAATATAAACAGCGAATAGTATTTAAAAACGGTTCGGTAATTCAATTTGTCGGGAGTGATCGCTACGCTAGTATCAGGGGTAGCGGTATCAAAGGGGCGGTAATCTCTGAATATTCTTATCACGATCCAAGGGCGATGAGTTCGGTAATTGAGCCGATGGCAATCCGTAACAATGCGTGGTTATTATATTTATATACCCCTGCCGATGACGCAAAGCTAACGCACGGTGAAGAGCTATATTTAAAATATAAAGACGATGAAACGGCATTTTGCGAAATCAAAACAATAGAAGATACTACCGACCACGACAATAAGCCGTTAGTAAAAACGGAAAGTTTAAAGTCGGTGGATATGACCATTGAAGAAATACGGCGAGAATTTTATTGCGACTTTGAAGCTTATCGTTACAAACGCGCCGATCAGGGCGGGACGTTTGTTGAGCAATTAAGGCTTGCCGAAGCCGAAGGACGCATAAATTACGTGCCGCATGATGCGGCTTATAAGGTCAACACCTACTGGGATATCGGCATAGTCGATTATACGGCAATCTGGTTTGTGCAGGAAAAACAAGAGTCGATTGATATTATTGATTTTTATATTAATCGCGGCAAAGGCTTAGAGTTCTATTTAAATCATTTGCGACTACGTCCCTATCAATACGGGCGGAACGTCTTACCGCACGACATGAGCAGGCGACAAATGCCGACCCTAGACACCAGGCTTAGCCAAGCAAACGAAATAGCCGAGAAGCTAGGTTTTGCGCCTTTCGATTTAGGAAGAAAATATTTACGGGAGGAAATGATCAATGAGGCACGGAAGTTATTAAGCAGTAATTACTGCCGGATAGATAACAGAAAATGCCGTGATGGTATTAACGGACTTTATGAGTTTGACGCCAGTAAGCGAGGTACACATGCAAGTTCGACTAGATGCACGGACATAGCGGAAAGCTTTTGTTACTTAGCAATGGACGCAAAAACAGGGAAAGAGAAAGAAATGTTTAGCATTAACATATTACGCTATAATAAGGTAATTAGTGACTATAACGCTTTAGAAAGATAAGAGATAATAAATAAAAGGATTAAAAATATGGGATTCTTTAAAAATCCTCTTAAGGCAATTACCGGAGCGGTAAGTAAATTTGTTCCCGGCGGAAAATATTTAACCGGTCGAGAAACCGAAAGGCAAAAATTCCATTATAACAATGCCTTAAATGCTTATAATAGTTATGCAACGGAGGCGCAAGCAGCTATTGATAATTTAAACAAGCAATTACACGAATCGGCGCAGCGACTGCAAAGTATCGAGCAACAGAAATATCAGCATGGACAGAATAGCGGACACTTACATAATCAGGTGGAGCAATATCAACAAGGCTTACAGAGTTTAGAGCAGCAAAAGATGGGTCTAGGGTCTGAAGCAAACGAATTGCAGGCAGCTTTTGAAGCTTTTAAAAGTAAAGCTCCGTCGCTTGCCGGCAAAATAAGCGAGATGCAGAAACTCCCCGATAATTTCCGGCAGATGTTCGAGTCGGTTTTGCAGCAAAAGGATAGGCTTAGGGGCTTAACCGAAGAAGAAGCAGGCGGCGAGATAAATAAATATCACGCTAGCGTGGATAATTTAAAGAAGCAGAGGGAACAAGCAGAGAATAATATACGCCGGCAGATGGACGCCATAACCAAAGAGCATACAGGGCTTGAGAGTGAAAAAGCTAATTTAGAAAATAGGTTGTCCTCCTATAGCTCGCAGCAAAATAGGCTATTGCAAGATACCGGCAATTTTAATAATGCCCGTACTCAATTAGCGAGTGTTATCCGAAATTATCAGAATGAACAACAAAAATTAGAAAATGAATATAACAGTCATAAGTCGCAGACTGAAAGCCTAAATAGTCAGCTAGATAATTATACTAATGAAGCGCAAACGCATTTAGATAATTTGGGGAATGCGGTAGGTTTTCGGGCAAATAAACTTAAGAAAGCTAACAGGCTAACCGGTTTAACTCAAGGAGCAGCACTTGCAGCTTTAACATTCGGTGCGGGTATGTATCTAGCTCCTGCCGCTGCCGCGGGTAGTGCGACCGGAGCAGCTGCAACCGGTGCCGGAGCTGCCGCAACCGGAGCTGCTACATCCGGGTCTTTCGGTGCTTCTATGCTTGGGTCACTCGGAACGGGCTTACAATATGCCGCGCCTTTGCTTGGTATCGGTCATTATATAAATATGATGAATAAAGGCAAAAGCCTTGGGGGGTGGGATAGAACAATATTGGACGGCGGAGGAGCAGGAGGCTATAATAATTCCGCTTCCTTAGGGCAATACGGGTTATTCGGTAACAAAATCGCTATTCCTGAACTTGGCGGCTTAAAACAATCGCTATCGCATTTTAATATGCCGACTATACCGAAGATACAGGACTTGCCGCAATTAAGCGAGTCTTTAGGTAAAATTACCTCACTCGGAGATATTGAAACTTTAAGTTTAGGACTACCGCAAATGACTTCGGCGGACGGCAAAAAATACAGCTCGGAAGTGTTATATAGTGCGGATTTTCTCAAGAAACTTAAAAAAGTCTCGCACAAATTAGGAGTGCCGTATTTAAAGGGAAATATAGCAGCGGCAAATAATAATAGGAGTAATGTAATTTATGCGTGATGAATTAAGTAGTAAAATAGAATATTTTGAGACAATAAAGACCAAACGGGAAAAATGGGGAACTGTCTGGGACGAGCTAAAAAAATATGTCTGCCCGCAAACCGCAACTAATAAGGAAATATTTGACTCTACTGCCATATGGTCAAGGGAGCAATTAGCTTCAGGACTACAAAGCTTAATGGTTAATCGAGCTATTAAATGGTTTAGTATTAATTTGTTAGAACAAAGCGGGGGCGGCGAAGACGAACAACAATTAAACGAGCTACCGGAAGTTAAATTATGGCTGGAGATAGTAGAGAATAATATATTAAATGTTTTTAATAATCCCGGATCAAATTTTTATAATCAAATACACGAGTTTTTTTTAAATTTAGCGGCATTCGGGACAAGTATATTTTACGTTGAAGAAGAGCCGAGCTTGCAATCGGGTTTATTCTTTCGCAATATCAGTTTAAGAGAATGTTATTTTGAGGAAGATAAATACGGTTTTGTTAATTCGATGTATCGTTTGTTTAATATGAACGTTAAAACAGCCGCTAGCAAATGGGCAGATTTTGCACCGTTTAAGGATAAGCTGCTTAAAAGCCCTGACGAACAAATAGAGATATTGCATATCGTCGCCCCCGCAGATGACAGCGGTAAAAAGAAAAGTTTAGCTTATACATCACAATATATTTATTTAGCCGAACAACAAGTAATTTCGGAAGGGGGATATTCATATTTTCCATTCTTTGTAACACGCTGGATCAAGGAAGAAGGGGAAGTATACGGCTATGCTCCTGCTCATCACGTGTTGCCGGATGTTAAGCTGTTAAACTCCTTGAGACAAATTACGCTGAAAGTAGCGCAGAAGCAACTAGACCCGCCTTTATTAGTGCCTAAGGATGGCTATTATTTGCCTCTCTATACTACACCGGGATCGGTTAATTTCTATCGTAACGGCATGGCGGATAAAATAGTACCGCTTACCGGTATGGAGAATATCTTACCGACCGAGATAGAACAAAACCAATGTCGGGATGCCGTATTTAAAGCCTTCTATATTGATATCTTTCGCATGCAGAAAGAAAATAAAGAAATGACCGCTTTAGAAGTGCAAATAAGGAATGAGGAACAAATGCGGCTAATGTCGCCGATGGTCGGCAGAATTGAAACGGAGTTTTTAAATCCGCTAATTAGAACTATTTACGGGATATTGCTTAAATATAATAAATTGCCGTTATTGGAAGGCGTAGAGAATACGCAAATAGATATTGCTTATACTTCACCGCTAACGAGAGCGCAAAAGTCATCGGCAATTAGCAGTATGGAGCAGGTTATAGGATTTTTCCAACGGAGCGGCATTATTAATTTATGCCCCGAAGTTTACGACAATATCAACTGGGATTTATGTTTTAAATTATTCTTTGAGCTACGAGGCGCGCCGCAATCGGTATTAAAGAGCGACCGGGAAGTAATGCAGCTAAGGCAGCAACGTAAATTGCAGATGCAACAACAACAAATGGGACAAGCAGGCAATGAAAATTTTAATTGAAGCAGCTAGTACGGAGCTAGATAATTCAGATATTAACCTTACTATAAAAAAAGCCAAAGATTTAACTGAAATTTATAGTAGAATATTTACCTCAAAGGATGGTATAATGATCTTAGAGGATTTGGCAAATATGAGCGGCATGTATCGCAGCAACTTTATAGTCGATAATGATAGGGACACGGCTTATTTAGAAGGACAGAGGGCTTTGTTCTTATATATCTGTTCGCAGCTGGAAAATGATATAAATAATATGGAAGGTAATTTATGAATACGCAAACACAAAGATATTTAGACCCTACAAATGATAGCTTATTTAAAAAAATTTTTCATGATTTGGGAAGACTAAAGGAATTTATCAATAATATACTTGATTTGCCGGAAGGTTATAGAATTAAAGAAATAGAATTTATACCGGTAGAGCAATTACCTAATATTGACAGAGGAAAGAGGAGCGTATTTGATTTAAAAGTAAAAGATGAATCGGGTAATTGGTATATTATTGAGATGCAAAAAAGAAACGAAAGCGATTATTTAAAAAGAGTACAATATTATTCCGCTCATTCATATACTCAACAACTTACGGCAGGAATAACACATAAAGATTTATTGCCGGTGGTAGTTATTTCCTTAATGAAGACTAAAGTATTTGACAATGAAGTACCTTATATAAGTTTTCATAAAATGACAGAAACTAAAACGAATAAACAATATTTATTTGATTTTTCATATGTATTTATTGAGCTTAAAAAGTTTAAGAAAGATCAATTAACTAATATTGCCGATGAGTGGTTACATTTATTTAAATGTGCAGAAAAAGAACATAAACCCCCGGCAAATATTAAAAGCAAGAAGGTGTTAGAGGCTTATCACGCTATAGAATTACATAACCTTACTCCTGAAGAGTACGACGCATATATAAGAGCAAAATTATTAGAAGATGCTGAAGAAATCGCTTTAGCTGAACATTTTGAAAAGGGTGTTGAAGAAGGTATTGAGAAAGGAATAGCTGAAGAGAAAATAAGAATAGTAAAGAATTTATTAGTTAAAAATATAGATATAAATACCATATCGGAAATAACAGGGTTATCGGTAGAGGAAATAAAGGAGCTAAAAGAGTAATAACTTATATTTAGGTAGGTCGCTCCCCGCTACGCAGTAAAACGACCATAAAAGGATGCCGTGTTGAGCAAAAAAGCCCAAACCTGCAAAACGACGCAGTCACGACATAGATTTATTATAATACTAAACAATTCAACCCACAAGAATTATTTTATAGATAGGTTGAAAAAATAACCTTCTTTTAATGAGGAATAAAAAATATGCTAGAAGAACAAAATACATTACAAGACGATAATATAGGGGAAGCTGCGACCTCTTGGCTTTCTTCTTTACCGGATAATTTACGCAGTTCTGAATCTTTAAGCAAATTCAAGGATATACCGGCACTAGCAAGTAGCTATTTAGAAGCAGAGAAAAGCTTAAATAGCCGTGTGGCGATTCCGAAAGCCGAGGCAGCCGATGAAGATTGGCATAAATTTTATGCTCGTTTAGGCTTGCCGGAAGATAAAAAATATACGGATAATCGAACGGCAGAAGATGAGCCATATGTAAAACAATATGAAGAAATGTTTTATCAAAGCGGCTTAAGTAAGCGGCAAGGCGAGAAGTTGCTTGCAGGGTTATATAATTATTCTATGGATTTGCAGAAGAAACAGCAGGAAGAGCTAGAGGGCTTGCGCAATTCAAATGTTGAGTGGTTAAAGAAACATTATAACGACGGCTTTGATAGTAAAATGCAGGTGATGCAAGCGGCACTTAGTAAATTCGGCACGAAAGAATTAGCCGGTTTAATAGAGGAATCACATTACAGTCCGCCGCTGGTTGATTTACTTGTTAAAGTCGGTGAAACGTTAAAATCCGACTCACTTGTCACAGGTAGCGAAAAAGCCGTAATTACAGGAGCAGAATCGGCATTAAAAGAGATAAAAAGACTTGAATCCGATGAGGGTTTTATGATAAAATTAAAGGATAAAAGCCATACGGGACACAGTGAAGCAGTGACCCAAAGGCGGCAATTATACGATATCGCTTTTAATAAGAAGTGATAATATTCACGAGTGATAACTTCGATTAGGTCGCAAACATAGCGGTAACCTTTTAAAAAGAAGCCACGAATAATATTAAAGAAGATATTTATTTAAGGTTAACAAATTTTTAAAAGGTTACAAATATGGAACAAATTACCGAAGGGCTAAAAGAAGAATTCGCCCGCAACATTCAACTAGTCATCCAGCAAGAAGGTTCAAAACTCCGTAAATTCGTTACGAACGAGTCACAGGATACGGAAGTCATCCAATTTGAAACGATGCACACCCACGAAGCTTTGCCGAGACATAGAACGGCGGCAGGCTATCATGAACCCGGTGACGGTAATGAGAATAAACTTGAAAAACTAACCGAATTTAAAACTCCAAGAATTACTAGACGCCAAGCAACAGCGCAAGCCTATTATTGGACGGCTGCCATGGATAGAAACGATAAGCTTAATCTGCTTAGCGATCCGACTAGTAAATTCCCGAAACTTGCCGGCTGGGCGATCGGCAGAAAACAAGACCGGATAATTATAAATAGCTTTGCCGGAGCTGTTAACGGCGGCAGAACGGGGCAAAATATTATTTACTTTGACGTAGTAAATAACGTTATTCCGGTCGGTGCTAAGCTTGTTGATACTACCCTTGCACTGCATGCAAATAGTTTGGCAGGAGTTCATAACGGACAGCAGGGAGCAAACGCCAAGGAAGCAATGCAAGCCGGCGGGTTAACAGTCGAGAAGCTACTTAAAGCTCATCAATTACTTAAAAAACATAGTTTCGGGGCTGATGAAAAATATTATTTAGTTTGCTCCTCTCATCAAATAGGCAATTTGCTACGAGACAGTCAAGTAACAAGCTATGACTATAACAGCGTTAAAGCACTGGTTAGCGGTGAGGTAAATAGCTTTGCCGGATTCAACTTTATCATTACCGAGATGCTAGGGGGTATTAGCGGCACGACAAACTCCATAAGAGATTGTTACGCCTTTACGGAAAGCTCTATAAGGTTCGGCACTGTTACGGGATCGGTGGAGCGGCAAATAGATAGGTTAGTGCAATATCATTATGCACCTAGCTTATACTATTCCGAGAGTTTCGGCGCAACTAGAACCGAAGAGGGGCAAATTGTTTGCATTAAATGTTTAGAGCCTGCAGATAGCGCGGGACATGTGGGCGATCATTGGAAGGCGGCAGCAGACAATGCACATTTTAACGGCGCAGTACATGCAAGTATCGTCCCACAGCAGATGATAGGAGCGCAATGTCGTAATGTCGATAATACGGCAAATATTGCAGTTGAGGCTTTAGAAGCGCTATTATTGAAGTGATGTTAAAATGAAACAAGAAATAATCCGCAAGGCTATAGTAGTTTTGGGGTCAAGTAGCAACATTCAGAGTAGTATCCAAAACGGTAATGCTGCCAGTAAGGCGGAAAATCTTTGCGAGGAGTTTGTAGAAGCTTCTATTGAGGAAAGTATATTATCGGTTAAATGGGGATTTGCTTTAAAGCGAATTGATAATATCGAAGGAGAAGCAACAGGGTTTAAGTTACTCCCGGATATTACCGACTGTGTCAAAGTAGCGGTGATAGTGCCGTCTAATTTGGAATTTTATATTGAAGCGGGTAGAATATATTTTAAAGGTAATCGCCTTACTTCAATTTTTTACTATTCCGGCAAAGTGATTGAGTTACTACTTACCGGTGACGGCATAGCTTGGCAAAACGTACCGCAGAGTTTTAAACTCCTTGCTAGTCTCGGTTTAGCTGCGCAAGTAGCTTTTGCGATGTATTCGGATAGTTTATTTGCCGACGGCTTAAAAAGGCAATATTTAATCAGGCTGGAGGAAGCAAGGCGTATCCACTCTATCGGTTACAATCTAGTTAACTCCGGTGAAGTGTAATTTTAAAAAAGTCTTATGGGCGAGCAATTTATCTATTCACAAAAAAACAATTTTTCAGGCGGGGAACTAACGCCGACCATTGAAGGACGCACCGAGCTTGGACTATATCAAAACGGCGCAAAGAAATTATTAAATTACGTAATTTTGCCTTCCGGCGGTATTATGCGCAGACACGGCACGCCTTTTGTGCATTTGTTTAAGGAGAATGTGCCGCGGAAAATAATAAGTATAATGTTCTCAAGGAAGTTATCATATTTATTAGTTTTCGAGGCTCATCCGCTTAAAACTAGTTGTTCGTTTTTTGTTAACGGCAGCTTGTTTTTAACGACTAAAATATTAAAGGATCAAGGTCAGGATTTTCGTTTTAGGATTAAAGATTTTTCTTATTGTTGCTTTCAAGGAATAGCTTATATAAATTTCGGTAGCGGTGAAAGCGGCATTAACAGACCGATATTTAAGTTTTCAGTCGATCCGGAAATTGTCGAAAAGTTTTATACTCATTTAGCAGCACAACAACAATTAACCCCTGCTAGCGGTACTATAGCAGCAGCTCCTGAAACGGCGGCAAATTTTCTAGAAAAGGATAAGCTATTTATTATTGAGCCGCTAAAGGCACATGTAAATTATTATAAGCAAATACAAAATAATAAGACAATACAAAGACCTTTTAATGAAGTTATTTATAACGCCGAAATCGATAAAATAAACGATGAGCTTAAAAGACTACATAGTCAAGCAAGTAACAACGTCTATGAACAGCAACAACAACAATTATATTGTAGTTCAGTCGTTACTTTTGAAAATCGTTTATGGTGTTTCGGAGCTAATAAAAATATTCATGCAATTTGGGCAAGCTATAAAGGCGATTTTAACGATTTTCGTATGGCATATAAAACTTTGCTTGAGGCACGTAATCCGTTAACTTCATTTTCCGCGACTTTCTCATCGGCTACCTTTGATAACGTCTTATGGTCTATTCCTTTCTCTAGTGAGCTATTACTCGGTACTAGCGACGGCATTTATTTAATTAAAGAAGGTGATCGGAGTAAAGGCGAATTTATCAAAATCCAGAAAGAGCTAGATATACCCGTATCGCCGATAAAGCCGGTTATCATCGGTAAAACGATATTTTTCGTTGAAGGTAGCGGCTCGAAAATCAATAGCCTCTATTACTCGCAAGAAAAGGGCGGCTTTCAGTTATACGATATAACAGCTTATGCGGAACATATATTTACTAGCGGCATCAGGCAAATAGTGGGCATTAATAGCCCGTTCTCGATGATTTTCGCGGTACTTAAGGACGGCTCTTTTGCTAGCTTTACCTATTCGCAAGATTTAAAAATCATGGGCTGGACGCCGCAAATGCTCGGCGGTAATAACGCTACAGTGCTAAGTATTACTCCCATTTACGGCGATAATGAAGATAAGTTATATTTTCACGTTCGGCGTTCGGATGATATAGGTAAAGGCAGCAAAGAATATCTAGAAGTGTTACATCCTAAATATTTTACTGCCAAAAATAATGAGATGCATAAGCCGGTTTATCTAGATTGTTACGTTAATATTACCCGCCCCGATGAAGAGGCATTAAATCATAATATTATGCAAGCTATAAAAGATGATAGCAGCGTCGAGTTTCGCGGCGACACTACTAAGCTTGAGAATATAATACAATCACAAGCGGCGAATATTTTAAAACTCAACATCGACAATATTGATATCGATAATAATTTTAAATACGGCAATAAATTAGTTAGAGATTACGGCGTTGAGAGTGAAGCAATAAAAACTTTTCTAACGAAATACTATAAGGAGCAAATGCCGGCAATTATGGAGCTTATGGGAGCTTCATTTGCTTTTTATCGGATATTTAGCAGTTTTTACGTAACATTTGAGAATATTTTTGGCGGTGAGCCTGAAAGTCTGGCAATAGCGGAGCAGCTAGTTAATGACGGGGAAAGGCTTAGCAACGATATAATACAAACAATAAATAATATAACGGCACAAAACTTAAATATTGCGCAAATCTTTAATGATAATAATAACGGCGGAATAATTGAGTATGTAGCTAATAATGCCTTTTCATTTAATGTAACTATTTGTGAGAAGATTAAACAGCTAGATATAAATTTGATTAAATCCATAGTAACAGTAAGTAAAGAAATCATAAAAGCCGCCAAAAGCGTTATCGATATAAAATTTGAAGAAGCTAAGGAGCTAAAGGAAATGCATAAGAGCGTTGCCGAGCTTAATAATAAATTACTGTTATATTATGCTAATAAAAATAATGATAATAAAAAAGAACTGTTAGTTAATTTAAAGAAATTCTTTAATCATCAGGCTATAGGCTTTTACGGCGCAATGCTAGATGTTACTCATCCGACTTTAACAAAATATTTATTTAGTAATGAGCTAAAAGAATTAATAAAACAACAAGCAATAACGATTAACCAAAATACTAATAAGGAACAGCTGCAAGAAAAAATTACTTTAATAGTAAAACAGCTAGTTAGAAAATTAGAAGAAAAACATAAAGCAAGAAGAGCCGAGGAGATTGTTACCGGTAAACGACAAGAAGAGATTTGCGAGTTATTACGTAGTATTCTTCTAGAGAAAAATTTAGAGGAAAGAAGTAAGAATTTTTTACTGACCGATAAGTTAAACGAACATATTGAAGAAGTTATTGAAAACGATACATCCCTTAATTATGAGAGTGACGCAAGCGATAGATCAAAGGGAGTAGAAAGCGAGACCGACGAGGAACAAGCAATAAGCGTTAAAGTATATAATTTAATGCAAGATATGCGGCAGAATTTAAAAAGCTTTCATAGTACGATAATTGAGTATTGTACGTTAATTATGCCGAATACTCACCCGATATTGCTGAAAAGCATATTAGAAGACGAAAAAAGCATTAAGCTAGAAAAGTATTTATTGCTATCGAAAAAATATATGCCGTTATTTAAAAAGATGTTGCCAAATATCGGGCAGTATGAGCTTGGCGTAATAGCTCGGCATTGTCTGCCGTCCTTTGATCAAATTAGCGCGTCCTGGTTACTGCCGATTTATCAAAATAATATGGCGGCGATTGTCGGCGATGAAGAGTTACAAGATATTAAAATTATCGATAACGAGCTGATAAAGCTAAAACAGCCGGTAAGGTTTTTATCGGTAGACTTTAATTATAGTTCGGTGTTACAGACATTTCCGTTTATCTTTCCGGATGAGGTTGAGCATGCGCCTAAAAGCAGCGTTGAGATCGGTTTGAAAGTTTTTAACAGTAAAGGCGGTTATATCGAGGAAAAGCTAGCCAACGGCGAAATTAACAAGCAGCATATTAATAGTAGCTATTTAGATACCGACAATTTAGTCAGGTTTGCCAATGGTAAGAAATATTTAGCTATTAAGGAAGTAACGAGTAACCTTGCCACGCCGTACAAATCAGGCTGGGTAAATTTTGTTTTAAATAGTCAAATTAACACCGACGTAGATTTTACTTTTGTCGTCAATAAGCCTTATCCGGCAAGTATTTTAAAGATATATGCCAAGGCGAAAATACTAGCTAGTTATAAGGGATTATAAAGTGAGGGGAAAATAAAGAAATTTATTAAAAAGCAAAAAACCACCGCAATCCACAGTGGTTAGATGCCAACCGAGTTCCCCAGTCCAATATAAATAATATAGCAAAATAATAAATAAGACAAGAAAGTAGAGTAACAACAATAAACGTTATAGCTCTCATAGGAAAAAAGAACTATAACGCTTGTACTTTAGGTTTGAGTTTTTAGCTCAATTTTAATCTATAATATAATAATTTATTATGCAAGTAGGAAAATGTTTAACTTTTTAGATTTTTTCGGCAGTTCCGGCGGTGCGGGAGTGTTTGCGGTAGGTAGTTCGTTAGTTAACAGCTATGCGCAATTACGAGCTAATAAGGAGAGGAATCGGCAAGCTTTATATGAACAGCAACACGCTTTAAGGGCTAACCAAGAACATTATAGATTTGACGCACGACAGTTAAAGGAAAGAGAAGCGGAATATAGCGAAATATGCAACTATCACGTCGATATGCTGCGACAAAACCAATTATCGAATCGGCAGCAATTAGGGTTTAATATCCTCAAAAGCGGTATCGGTATTACTGCTACGGATTCGGCAGGTTTATTATTGCGTCATCAGGCTTATATGGACGAGATGAAAGCTAGAAGCGTTGAAGCCGAATATTATAGTAATAGACCGCGATCAAACATAAATCCGGCAATGTTAGGGCTTAATAATGAGGCAATAAACCGCAATATTGCCGGTATTAAATCAGCTGCGCCTTGGCAACAATTAGGTAGTATTGTCGGCGGCATTAGAGATTTAGCTAGTATTGCAAAGGTTGGAGAATAGACAAATGAAATGGCAAGCAATCGCCAATGTTACCGGTCAAATTAACGAAGAAGCTAAGGGCTATTTAGTTCGTAAGCTTGAAAAGGACGCGAGCGCTGAAGTGCCGCATTTATGGGCTGATTTTATTACCGAGACTAGCGGGCATTTACACAATTCACAAAGTAATATTGAAATATCGCCGAGCGGTAAAACAGGCGGTTTTGCCGTAGTAACTAAATTTGACGAGTTACACCCCGATCATCTGGAAAGCGGTAAGCAATTTATTAATTATGCGTTAGATAAATACGATCAAAGAGCGGTGGGGTATCTGGCAAATGTTAAAAATCCTTTTACTCGGAGATCTCTACAAAGCAAGATCGGCGATTACCGCATACACCTAACTAATCAAATCAATCATACGGAAATAAAATTAATTGACGGCAAGCGTCACCATATGGCGATTGAATCAATAGAGAAATCAAAAAACGCAGTTTATAATAATCCTGAACTTTACGGGAGTTTTTTACAAGATTCTTTTACGGCAATAAATTTATTATCGCTACCGCTACAAGAGAAAGAGCAGCTAATATATCAATCACAATCGGCATTAGCGGCAGCTTCAGCAAATAGTATGCTAAAGAGATCGCCGGAAACTTTAATTAATCAAAGCAGATTACCGCCTGAAGCACAACCTTTATGGTTACAGCATTTAAGTTTAGAACAAAAAATAAAATTAGGCAATAACGCCGATAATATATTACAGCAAAAACAAGCTATAAAACAACAGCAAATAAAATCTGCCTTACCCTCTCACTATGCTAGCATCCTTAAAACAGGTTCGGGCGTTACCGGTTTTGAGAATTTACTTAATAGTAGCTTTGCGCCGAATGATCCGAATTTGTTAAAGATTAAACGGGATGAAGCTTTATATAAACAAGCATCAGAGGTAGCCGAGCAACTAAAAAAAGCACCTTTAAGCGAAGGGAATAAGATATTAGCCGAGATTGCGCCCAAAGGCGGTGAAATTGATTATCTAGATAGGGAACGAATGCATCATATATTAGTACAAAATCATCATGACGGGCTTAAGACTGCCTTAAGCGATCCCGCAAAATATATAGAAGAGTTATTTAGTGAAGAAATGCCGCAAAGCTCATCATTAGCGGAGCGTTGTGTAGTACGCAAGCAATATCAGCAACAAAAAGGCATACCGGAATATGCGCAAAGATGTTTAACCAATGATGAGAAAGCGGAGTTTTTAAGAAGAATTGAAGGCGGCGGCAACAATATTAATCAGGTAAAAAATACTATCGATAGTATTATCGGACTGAAAGACGAGAACGGCAATAATTACGGATTAACTATTATGGAGGAGATTTTTAGCGGCACGGATAGCGAATTATTTATAAGCCTTTACGCCGATAATAGATTATATAACCGCAATATTGCCGATATATTTTTAAAGATGATTCCTTATAAAGGGCAGTTATTTAATGCCGGCGAAGAAAGAGAATATAATAAATTTATTGCTGAAAATAAAACGCTGCAAGAATGGCAAAGTAATATATTCCGGCAAGGTGAGCAAAATACTAATGAAATCAGCGAAAGAAAACAAGAAATCAAATATTTAGCTCTGCATTACGCTAGAAACGGGCAATTAAAGCCTAAAGAGGCAATAGAAAAAGCTACCGAGATCGTTATTAAGCAGCGATATATGTCGGTTACCAAGGATAAGCTACAAATACCGCAACAGTTAATAACAAATAATATGATCCATAATTTGGATGAAGATTATATTGAGGCTAATCTTGCGGAGCGGCACAGTAATATTATTAACGGCAATATTAATTACGATTATCATATTAATTTTGGCGCAAATTGGCAAGATGGGCAGAGTCTCATAGTAAAGGCATTACAACAAGGTCAATGGAAATTAACGCCTGACGGGAAAAGTGCATATTTTACCTTTTTAACTGAAGAAGGTACTTATCAGCCATTAATGGAGAAAGAAGGAAAAATATTAACATTTGATTTGATAGATTTAAATAACCCGCAAGGATTAGAGAGACAAAAGCGGGAATTTGAGCAAATGAGTTTAGAGATATATAATAAATTTGGCCAATAAAGCGAAAGTTTAATAGTAATAATAATTTAATAGATTTAATAATGTTCGGAAGACATCCACAACTTTTAATACCTGAATCGGCAGCACATCGCAACGTATTTGATATTTTAAGCGTTAGCAAAATGGATGTGTGGGAGGCTGCAGCACGTCAAGCTTACGCGGATAGTCCAAGCATAAGCAGTTTGTGGGATCCCGAGAATTTAAAATATCTTAGCGATCCGGAGTTTGCCGACATTCAACAATTAGGACAAGACGGGTATTTTGATAAGAAAAGAATCACTAAGGAAGAGTTTACAGCAGATTATAAAGATTCGGGATTAGAGTATGACGCTAATTTTACTAAAGAAAAAATAGACGATATTTTAGAGCGACGCAAACAACGAGAGATTAACGAGTATATCATTGCTAAAGGCAAAGGCGGAGTAGTTGAGGCGATCGGCAAATTTGGCGTGGAGGTGGTGGCAAGCAACTTATCACCGATAAATATAGCGGCTTCTTTTATGCCGATCGGCGGACAAGCTAGATGGGCAGTTGCAGCGTTTAAATATGGCGGATTTAAAACCGGTTTAGTTAAAGGATTTATCGGCGGAGCTATAGGACAAGCGGCAATAGAGCCTTTTTTATATAAAGAGCGAAATTTTGAACAAAGGGAATATAGCTTAAAGGATAGTGCCATAAATATTTTACAAAGCGGTTTATTCGGTTCAGCTTTGCACGGTCTCGGCTATTCAGCTAAATATTTAAAAAATCGTTATTTTGCCACCCCTGAAACTTTAGCCCCGGAAATAAAAACCGGTCATGCGGTAGTAGATAGTCAATTTAAGGCAAATATTCAGGCAGTACTTAATGAATCCGATCCTGGGCAATTATCGACTGCGCCGTTAAGCGGTTCTACTCTGCATCAGTTACAAGCGGCAAAATTAGAATTAACGTTAAAAGCCGATAGGCATTTTCCCGAGTATTTTAATCAATATAAGAAAGTAGCAATTTTAGAGCAAAATTTACATGAAAAGTTTTACACCGATAATAACATTAAAGCCGTACCTAGTCATTTAAAGGCAAGGCTACAAAATGAGCAAACAAAATTAGAGCTATTAAAAGAGCAATATGTTAATGAACCGGCATTTTTAGAATATTTAAATAAAGCAGGGGAATTAGACAAGGCAATAATAGTTAATTTAAGAAAAGAGCAATTTGATTTAAAAGGCTATAATTTATCTATAGAAGATTTATATATTGCAAGATCGCAATTAAACGAGGGTAAGCATATAAATTTAGACAATCCTGAAAATGCCGAATCGTTTTATGAGGGAGGCGGCAAGGTAGACGATAAAATTGTTAATACGGAAACGACAAGTTTACCGGAACAACTAGCATCGCTTGAGAATGATATAGCAACTTTGCCGCAAGAATATATAGCAGAATATAATAAAGAGCTGTTTACTCTAGATGCAACAATTAAAATAGTCGACGAAGCTATAACAAAAATAAAACAAGGTCGTAAGGAAAAAGATATTGAGAAGCTACTTAATGCGCTATCACGAATTGATGCGGAGTTAGCCGGGGAATTAACTAGTATTTATAAAAAACATATCGGCGAAAAGAAATTAAGCAAATTAGAGCGGAATAAAACTTTAGAGACAATTAGCATTAATTTAAGAAGTAAGAATTTTCTACAGCGAAGAAATACGGCATTAAATTTAATCAAGCTAGCGGATAGTGAGAGCTTTGTACGTAGATTTACCAATAAAATTAAAGGTATTTTTGAATATTTAAAGCAAGTAGATTTAAGACAAAACGCCGTCGAGAGAGAAATATTACACGGCTTTATCCACGACTTAGAAAAAGCTAAATTAGTTGAAATATATAGAGATAAAAATTTTGAGCAAGCAATAGCGCAAGAATTATGGAATATCACCCATCCGGATAAAATAGATAGCGGCAGCAATCAAGCTAAAGCGGCGGCGGGAATAATCCATAAATGGCACACATACGCAGCTAATAGGGCAAATCTCGGCGGCGCACACATAAATTTTTTGCCCGGTTATATAACAAAGCGCACTCATAACGCCGAGAAACTAAGAGCGGCAGGCTTTAACAAATGGCTTGAATTTATAACGCCGCTGCTTGATTTGAAAAAAACCGGGGAAGTTGATTTTAGGCAAATATATAATGATCTAGCTACTAGCACGCATTTAAAAGATTTAGACGAACATTTAAGTACGTCGTTTAGTAAAAATATTCCGGGAAGTAACGGCGCTAACATTGCTAAGGTAGTTTCAGCAAATAGAGAGTTACGTTTTAAAACTGCTGAAGCAGAATTAAAATATTTATATGAGTTCGGTAATTATTCCAAACCTAATATTGTCGATAAAGTTTTAAGCCCGCTTTTACCTGAAAGGTCTTTTTTAGCCGAGTCAATTGTAAGCGACTTAACTAAAATGGGGCGAGCTATCGGCATAATGGAGGTGATGGGTTCTAAGCCGCAGGAAATGCTGACCTCGTTACGTAATAGTTCTATTAGAGAGTTGCAAGAAAAAGCAACCGTGAATCACGGTTTTTTTAGCCAGTTTAAAACTTTAAAAAGAGCAGGTAAATTTGATAACCAGTTACAGTTGATGCTGGGGGTACGTCCGGAGATACCTTTAGTTGACAGTATTTTAGGTAATTACCGATCGTTAAAATGCATGTCGAGTTTAGGCAGCACGCTTATTAGTTCATTCCCCGATATTGCTACTTTTATAACCGAGCTACAAAATAACGGTATGCCTTTCCTTGAGTCTTACGCTAGTAGTCTTAAAATACTAACTAACGCTTTTAATCCAAAGGAAAAGAAAGAATGGGTATTTTATTATCGCATAATTTGGCTAAAAAAATATCAACTGCCAAATCTTTTAACGAGATACAGCAAAATTTGCAAACTCTCCTTACACGTTACGGAATTGGTGAAAGTAATTGGCATTTATATAAAAATCTTATCCAAAGCGTCAAGGGCAATCAATATATAATACCGGATATTAATTTGTTACCTGATAATATAATAGACCTACATTTAAAAGCGCAAGGCAAAATAGTAAATGAACTAAATAGAACAAGATTAAAACAAGACCTAACCAACAATTTACAACGATATTTTATTGACCGAGTAGATACCGCTATTCCTACCCCTCATACGGCAGAACAAAGCGCAATGCAGTTGGCAGGTCTTGGCATAAAACCGGGCTCACCGATGGCGGCAGTTATTAAGTGTTTGATGCAGTTTAAAACTTTTCCTTATAGTTATGTAATTCGTCCATTAAAAGCTGTAACGATTGATCAAATACCGATTCATGAGCAACGAGGCTATGGGTTATTTGACAAAGGCACCTGGCAAGACGTAGCTAAAACAATGCGTAACCCCACTACTCTTAAGATATTTCCGCAGCTAATGCTCGGTACTACGGGGCTTGGTTATTTATCGCTTAACGCCGGAAGGTTATTAAAGGGTCAAGAGCCGGTAGGTTTAAACGAGGAAGGCGTATTTGCTGCTTCTCTAATGAAAGGCGGCGGGCTTGGTTTATACGGTGATTTTATCTTTGGCGAATATGATCGTTACGGGCATAATCTAGTAGAAAGCTTAGCCGGACCGATCGGCGGCGATTTAATCGATATCGGCAAAATCTATACGATGGCAAGAAACGGCGACCCGAAAGCACAAGAATTATTAACTAGAATGCTGAAAAGAAACGTCCCGGGGCGTAATTTGTTTTACCTTACTCCCGCCTTGTTTACGGTTGAGAATTACTTAAAATAATACTACCTATAAGTGTTTTATTTAATGCAAATCCCCCCTGTTTATGGTATAATAAAACTATAAATAAAGTTATATAAATACAGATAGTTAAGGGGAAGTTTGCCATGCGTAAGATAACTAAAACATTTAAATCACCGCTAAAGATCAGAAAGCTTAAAAAGCTAATGAAAGATGTTTATAAAGCCAAATCGAACCACTTAGCGGAAATAGCCAAATTAAATCTTAAGAAGAATATTATACCGAAAGACGTAGAAAAAATTGAGATAGAAATTAACAGCTTAATCGGTAAAGAATTAATTACCCTTCCCCATAACTCATTAACATTTTTAACCGGTGCTACTCCGCCTTTTTCGCAAGTCGATAATAATAGCGTTATAGAAGATCAATATATAGTATTGCCCTGGTCTATTAGTTCAAACGGAGGCAGGGAAGCATTAAAAAGTTTAACTAGTAAAATTCCGCTGCTGCCGATAAGTTTAACTTATACGATACATGTTAATATCAATTAGGGTAGTAATCAAAGTTATCTTGATACTACTCAAAGCACCGCTAGGGAGCCGGCAATTATACCGCAATCCCCATTACCGGCAACGGAACAACCGGAAGTAATTACCGAAGTCATGGAAGATTATAGTTGGACGGGTAGCAGTTTCTCGGAAGATAACGAAGAAATGTTATTAACCGAAATAGATAAGTTGCGGCAGGAGTTAGAGAGTACAAAAAACAATTATAATAATGCGGCAAATGACGTAACCGCCAAGAATCGCCAAATTAGCAATTTACAAATACAAATAAATAACCTAAACGGACAAATAAATCAAAAACAGCTGGAAATAAGTAATTTAAATAATCAGCTTAGTCAAAAAAATAATCAATATACTAATATATCTAATCAACTTGCTTCGGTGCAAACCCAAACTAATAATTTAACGCAGCAAATACGAAATATACAGTATGAAGCTGACGTTAATAATCGTAAATTTCTCGATGCTAAATATAAGTTAGATATGATAAGGCAAGGCGGAGAGGTGTATATGTGTTCCGATTTAGGCGATGCCGTACAATTTAGGGTAAGATGGTTTACCGGTTCATTTAGAGTTTATAGAGATGCTAATTTTGATAATAAACATTTTCAAATATGGCGATCTCAAGAGCAATATAATAAGCTAATAGTATAAAAATATCAATGATGAAAATAACGGGTAAATTAATATGTTAACAATTATCGGCAGTTTAATAGGCTTCCTTAGTAGCTTTGTGCCGGAAATTTTAAATTTCGTTAAGGACAAGAAGGACAAAGAGCATGAGCTAAAGCTAATCAATTTACAAATAGAAGCGGCAAAAGCAAACCAAACTTCAAAACTGGCCGCGGTGAAAATCCAAGCGGATACGGAGGAAAGTAAATATTTATACTTACATGCCGCGCCTAGCAGTGTTAAGTGGGTTGATGCGTTAGCGGCTTTAGTGCGTCCTTTAATTACTTTCATGTTCGTTTTATCGTATGTTTATTTTAAACATAAATATCAAGGTACGATAGTCGAAATATGGACGGAAGAAGATCAGGGAATATTTAACACTGTTATATGCTTCTGGTTCGGCAATCGTGCCATTAGCAAATATAAGAAATAAGGACAATATTAATGGCTTCTAGAAAACACGCCAAAGATTTAATTAAACAATTTGAAGGTTTGAGGCTTAACGCTTACCTCTGTCCTGCGGGGGTTAAAACAATCGGCTACGGGCATGTGATAAAGCCGCATGAACAAGCCAAAATAGGTGAGAGTATCAGCAAAGAACAAGCCGAGCGGTTACTTGAGGAAGACGTAACACAAGCGCAAAGAATATTATATAAATATTGCAGCGTTTATTTAAGCATACCCCAAAAAGCCGCCTTAATCTCGTTTATCTTTAATTGCGGCAGCGGGGCGTTTCAGGCATCAACCTTGCGGCAAAAGCTCAATCGCGGTGAATATTCTAGTGCTGCCGATGAGCTGCTTAAGTGGGTTCACTCTGGAGGTGTCAGGCTTAACGGCTTAGTGAAACGGCGAGCATTAGAGCGAGCAGTATTCTTAAATGAGGTGAATTTATATTTGCCGAGCTATAGAAGAGCGATAACTAGGGACAATATGCAAGACGATAGTAAGCATTACGGCAATAGCATAACCGGTATTATTGCGAGTTCAATAAAAGGTTTGTTCGGCAGATTCAAAGGGGTTGCTCCTGCTTTGGGGCATAAATAACAAATGGATAGATTGTTAGAAGCAACAGAAGAGACAATTGAAGCTTCAATTGATTCATGCAATGCAATAATGCCGTTTGATATGTCTGATAAGCTACCGGAGCCGCAAACAAATATAGATGATAATATAATCGAAGCTAGTAAAGAAATAGCTAAAATAGTCCAAGACCTCCACAAACTCCAGGAGCTAAAGCAAATACTACATGCTAAAGAAGATGACTTAAAAGATATCGTTACAAATTATATGGGGCTACACACCATTTTAACCATTAACACCAAACCCCTCATCTCATGGAAAAACTGCACTCGTAGCAGTCTAGACCTTGCAGCTTTCAAAGCCGAATATCACGAACTTTACGGGCTGTTTCTCACAGAAACGACTAGTAGAGTATTTAGATTAAGCTAATCAAATGAAATCTTACAATAATATTCTCTAGTTATTATCTCACTTTTTAACGTTATATTTAATTTTTTAACCTTTTTTATTTGACTTGTTGCCGGTATACTTGTAATTATTTTAGCAAATATAAAGGTTAACTTATGGTTAACAGATATTAATAAATACAAGCTAAAGAGGTAGTTATGTTTTTATGGAATACGTTAACAAAAACGTCACATGAGAGACTAATAGAAGCTATAAAGGAAAAAAATATAACAGAAGCGCAAAACTTAATTGCACAAATGGATATTACTCAATTAAGTAAAGTTGATAATAACGGTGATACGGCTTTAATTTGGGCTGCCTATAAAGGCTTAGAAAAAGTTTGTGAAATGCTTATTTCTAAAATGTCTGACCAGGCTATTAATGCTATTGAAAAAGATCACGGCAATACGGCATTAACTTATGCTGCTAGTGAAGGCTTAGAAAAGGTTTGTGAGCTACTAATACCTAAAATGACCGATCAGGCTATTAATGTTGTTACTAAAGGCAATGGCAATACGGCATTAACTTTGGCTGCAAGTAATGGCTTAGAAAAGGTTTGTGAGCTACTAATATCTAAAATGACCGATCACGCTATTAATGTTGTTACTAAAGACAATGGCAATACGGCATTAACTTATGCTGCTAGTAAAGGCTTAGAAAAGATTTGTGAGCTACTAATACCTAAAATGACCGATCAGGCTATTAATCACGTTACTAATAACGGCAGTACGGCATTAACTTTGGCTGCTAATAAAGGCTTAGAAAAGGTTTGTGAGCTACTAATACCTAAAATGACCGATCAGGCTATTAATCACGTTAATAGTAACGGCAATACGGCATTAACTTTGGCTGCCGGTAAGGGATTAGAAAAGGTTTGTGAGCTACTTATACCTAAAATGACCGATCAGGCTATTAATCACGTTAATAGTAACGGCGATACGGCTCTAATTTTGGCTGCTAGTAATAGTTTAGGCAAAGTTTGTGAATTACTTATTGATAAAATGTCCGACCAGGCTATTAATCAGATTGATAAAGACGGCGATACGGCTTTAACTTCGGCTGCAGGTCATGGCTTAGAAAAGGTTTGTGAGCTACTAATACCTAAAATGACCGATCAGGCTATTAATCAGGTTACTAATAACGGCAGTACGGCATTAACTTTGGCTGCTAATAAAGGCTTAGAAAAGGTTTGTGAGCTACTAATACCTAAAATGACCGATCAGGCTATTAATCACGTTAATAGTAACGGCAATACGGCATTAACTTTGGCTGCCGGTAAGGGATTAGAAAAGGTTTGTGAGCTACTAATACCTAAAATGACCGATCAGGCTATTAATCAGGTTACTAATAACGGCAGTACGGCATTAACTTTGGCTGCTAATAAAGGCTTAGAAAAGGTTTGTGAGCTACTAATACCTAAAATGACCGATCAGGCTATTAATCACGTTAATAGTAACGGCAATACGGCATTAACTTTGGCTGCCGGTAAGGGATTAGAAAAGGTTTGTGAGCTACTTATACCTAAAATGACCGATCAGGCTATTAATCACGTTAATAGTAACGGCGATACGGCTCTAATTTTGGCTGCTAGTAATAGTTTAGGCAAAGTTTGTGAATTACTTATTGATAAAATGTCCGACCAGGCTATTAATCAGATTGATAAAGACGGCGATACGGCTTTAACTTCGGCTGCAGGTCATGGCTTAGAAAAGGTTTGTGAGCTACTAATACCTAAAATGACTGATCAGGCTATTAATCACGTTAATAGTAACGGTGAAACGGCTTTAACTGCAGCTGCTGGGAAAGGCTTAGAAAAGGTTTGTGAGCTACTAATACCTAAAATGACCGATCAGGCTATTAATAACGTTAATGGTAATGGCGTTACAGCTTTAACTTTGGCTGCGGGTAGCGGCTTAAGTAATGTTTGCGAAATGCTAATACCTAAAATGTCTGTTCAGGCTATTAATCAGGTTACTACTAGTAATGGTGAAACGGCTTTAACTCGGGCTGCAAATAAAGGATTAGAAAAGGTATGCGAGCTGCTTATGCCGAAAATGACGGAGCAAGCTATTAATCAGATTAATAATACTGGTAACACAGCTTTAAGTTTAGCTACAAAAAACGGTTTTAAAAATATATGTGATTTATTGACAAATAAAAAAGATAATTTAGCTAATAAAGCAGACACAGAAAAGAAACATGAAGAACAACAAGCTCTAAAATATAATCAACTAATTTTAGCAATAAAAAAAGGTAAAGCAGAAGAAGTAGAAAATTTAGTTAAAAAGCTAAATGGTGATATACTTAACAAAATTGATGGCAATGGCGATACGGCTTTAACTTTTGCTGCCAGTAAGAGCTTAGAAAAGGTTTGTAAGCTATTAATCCCTAAAATGTCTAATCAGGCTATTAATCAAGTTAATAATAACGGCTATACGGCATTAATTTTGGCTGCACATAAGGGATTAGACAAAGTTTGTGAATTGCTTATTCTTAAAATGACCGATCAGGCTATTAATCAAGTTAATAATAATGGCAATACGGCTTTAACTTGGGCTGCTAGTAATAGTTTAGACAAAGTTTGTGAATTGCTTATTCTTAAAATGTCTAATGAAGCTATTAATCACGTAAATAAAAATGGTGATACAGCTTTAAGTTTAGCTACAAAAAATGGCTTTAAAAATATATGTGATTTATTAACGAATAAAAAAGATAATCTAGTTAATAAAACAAATGCAGTAAAGAAATATGAAGAACAACACGCACAAATACTTACAGATTCCTTAAATAATGAGCTTAACGAATTAGTAAATAGTTTTTCTAATAATGATATTTCTGTAAATATTTGTTTTCCAACAATAAGTGATGAAGCAGCAAAACTAATGGCGAATAAATTAAGAAATATTGCTACAATCACTAAGGTTAGTTTTTTTGGTACTCAAATAAGCGATAAAGGTATAAAAATCATTACCGAAGCTTTAGCAAATAAGCGGCTAGAAAAATTTAGTTTTAGTTGTAGTGACTTAGGCGATCAAAAAATATCGATATTAGCTGAAATTTTACAGGTTAATACTCTTACACATATTTACCTTGGCGAAAATAAGATAGGTATTACAGGAATTAAGGCAATTATTGAAGCCCTAAAATTAAATAATACTATTGTATATTTAGATTTACACAATAATAATATAGGTGATGAAGGAGCAAAGCTAATAAGTGAATTCCTGAAAAACAACAATAGTTTAAAGTATCTCGTTATTGCATTGAATAATATAACTTATGAAGGGACAAAAGCAATTATAAAAGCTTTGAGAGAAAATATTATTATTACGGATTTAGATTTAGGACAAAATAATATAGGTCAACAAAACGAAGTTATAATTGAGAAATACCTACAGCGAAATAAAAATTTAATGAGTTTTCAAAAGTTGGCTGATGGAATAAACGATAAAGTAGCTACTAATATTGTAATAAATGCAAAAGATAAAGCTATAATAAAAGACACTATAAAGGATATAATACACAAAGCTAAAGAACTTAATAATATAACCGATATAGAGAAAATAACTGCTAATATGCAAGAGCTTATAGTTGATAAATCTACAAAATTAAAGCTTATGATTATAGAAAACCAAATTGACAAATTAATAGAGCCGCAAAATATAAATGATGACGTTACTATATTGGGCGTGGATAGTACTATATAAAGAGAAGGGGCAATTTGCCCCCGCTTGTTGAATAGGTTTTTGTTACAATTACGTATAACCTTCTTTCATGCTAAAAGTGTTGCAAATTCCTATTCTTTGGTCTATATTGGTTAGCAAGCTGTACACTACGGCGTACCATAAATTTATAATATTTAGTTGACGAGATTAATAGAATGCAAGTTACCGTACTGAAAAGCGAAGGATTGGATTTTCATGCAAAAATTTCAATTCCTTCAAATGAAATTAACGATGAGATTCAAAAAGAGTTACTTAATTTAACAAAAAAAGTTAAGCTTGCGGGCTTTCGCGCCGGTAAAGTACCTATTGCCATCGTTAAACAAAAATACGAAAAATCAGTTAGGCAAGACATAGTCGAACATAAAATTAACCATAATGTTAGCCATGTTATTGAAGATAAGAAGTTAAATATTATCGGTAATCCAAAGATTGAAGATTTACAAAATGAGAATAACAAAGACCTAGAATTTACTTTAAAACTAGAGTTATTACCTGAAATTGCAATTCCTGATTTTACAAAAATTTCTATTGATAGACCAAAATTGATAGTGCAAGAAAATGATGTTAACGAACAAATCAACAAACTTGCCGAATTAACAAAAAGCTATAGTAAAGAAAGCACGGCGAAAATTAAAAAAGGCGATCAAGCTACTATTGATGCGATCGGATATATAGACGATAAAATTTTTGAAGGTAGTAAACTTACCGATTATAAATTAGTAATCGGTAGTAATAGTCTTATTCCCGGTTTTGAAAAACAACTAATCGGCTCAAAAGTAGGAAGCGAAGTAGAAGTAAACGTAACTTTTCCGGAAGATTACCATGCAAAAGATATTGCCGGTAAACCGGCTCGTTTTGTAGTACAGATAAAAGCGGTGCATACCGCCGAGCCTACCGTTGTCAATGATGAATTCGCCAAAAAATTTCACGCTAATAGTTTAGAAGAATTACGTGGGCATTTCACGAAAAAAATAGAAAGCGAAGCGGAAGAAGCTATTAATACTATCATGAAAATGAGTTTATTCGATCAGCTAGATAAATTGTTAAATTTTGATGTACCGGAATCTTTACTTGTTCAAGAAAAGAATATTTTAAAGTCCGAAACCGACAAGAATGAAACCAACGGAAGCGATGGCGAAGAATCGTTATTTAAAGGTAAATCGCCGGAAGAAATAAACGAATATTATAATAAACTAGCGCTGCGCCGTGTGAAAATCGGCTTAATGCTAGCAAAGTACGTAAAAATTAAAGATTTACGGATAGAGTCGGATGATCTTAGAAACGTGATTATGTCCCAAGCTAGAAACTTCCCGGGGCAAGAAAATATGATATTTGAATTTTATAAAAATAATCAAAAGGCAGTTGAACAGCTTAAAGGACCGGCTCTAGAAGAAAAAGCCGTTCGGCATATTTTTGATAAGGAAGTAAAGCTTGTTGAAAAAAAATATACTAGAAATGAATTAGAGAAGTTTTTAGAAGCGGAAGAACACCGCACCGTCGGTAATATATAACCGTTCTTACCATTTAGGTAGTCTTAAAGATCAAAATTACTATATTAGTTATTAAGAGCCTTGTTGTATGGCTCGATCTTACCCCGTCATTGCGAGGAGGCACAAAGTGCCGACGTGGCAATCCAGGAAAAATACTTTTCTGTCATCCTGAATTTATTTCAGGATCTTTTTAATAGATGCTGAAACAAGTTCAGCATGACAAACACTAGATTGCCGCGCTCCTTGCAGTTGCTCGCCATGACGATTCCGGTAGCCATGCAACAACGCCACAACTAATAAAAAGTATAATAATGGTCAATACCGACAAAACTTAATTATAGAACTTAGCTGATATTTATTACAAATAATAAATATTAATGATATAAAATAGTTAATTGATTTTTTGATTCGACTTAAATAGCTACTTTAGGTTGAATAAATAGTAATATTAAAGGTAACAAATGTCTAAAAGAAATAATGAAATATTTAATGCTAGATCATTGCAAGAATTGGAAGCAAGAGTGGCAAAACTTACAGAACGATCAGAAAAAGATTTACAAAATGAGATGAACAACTTTGATCAATTTAATGCAAGATTAGATAAATTATGGGGTAAAGATTCGCATTCCGATGATGAAGTAGATAAATTACTAGCGCAAATACAGTCGGAGGTTAAACTCGAAGCAAAAAGTAAAGAATTAGGTAACCGACAAGATCAAGCACTACGTGATAGACTGAACAGACTAAAAGCTGATAGTCCCATAAGACAAAAAACATCAGCAACAGACTTATCATATATCACTCATAATCCTTCTAATGAGACTAACAAAAAAACACCTGTAGGATTTTCCTTTGATGATACTAAATCAATCATCACAGCTAACCTTGACGTACAAACGGGTATAGCTGATGCATTTGCTCATCAATATAACGATGTACAAGAAAAGAAATCATTAACTAATCTAGCTAGTAAACTTGAAGAAATGAGTAATATAATTGCTAACATATCTCCTATACCTCAAGAATACGAAGCTAAAGTATCAAACATTATTACTAATGGCTTACAAAAAATTTACGAAGGAATAAAGGAAATAGTATCACCTGCAATAGATATAATCAAAGAAATAGGTAGTATTTTTATAAATTCTATTAAGTCAATCTTTAAAGAATCTCCTGAAAAACAAATGGTAACAACTAAAGCAAATTTAAAGGGATTATACAAAACATATGCCGAATTGAAAGGAGTCGATAATAGGGTTAAAGAAAAATTTCTTAAAAATCATTATGAACAAATCGACCGACTACAAAGCTCAAAGGAATTATTAGCAGAAACTGCTAAAATCACTAAATCCATAGCAAATGCCGGGATACAAAAAATTAATAATCTTAAACAACAACAAATTATCCGTAAAATTCGGACGGATCATCCTGCTGCCGTAGACATCTCTACCTCACTCATGCCGCCTAGCACTCCTAATAATGTGAGATCATCCTCAATACGTCAACGTTAAAGGTATAGACGTTAAATTTTAGAGCGAGCTACAGCGTCATCGCGATCGCTTGATACAAGCGAATTTTTCTGGATTCGCCTGTGTTCACCTATTATTAACGGCTAGCGCAGGCTCACCTTTAAATTCATCTTGTCTGAAGCTTTCTGAATTTAGCCGTACGCTACGCGTAGAGTAACCAACTATGGATAAGTTTTTGAGCTAAAACTTATCCATAGTTCGCGTTAGATTACTAGTTGAGTACAAGCGAGACTCGCGAAATTTGATGTATAGACCTTAATAACGCGAATTTAGGATAAGAACTTATCCATAGTTCGTGTTAACATAGCTCCTAAATACCCATAATTTCATGCTTGCAATATTTTCAAGGATGATGTATAAAACTTTAGCTTGTTATCCTTTAAATAAAGGCCCCTTCGTCTAGCGGTTAGGACACCACCCTTTCACGGTGGTAACACGGGTTCGATTCCCGTAGGGGTCACCATTCTAGTTTAGGTGCTAGAATTGTTAATTTTTTATTAAATTAAAAACGCACATTACATATTAATTATTTATAAAGTAAAGGAAATATTTTTAAACACTGATTTAGTTGTATTATTTTATATAGTAGATAAATATTGTGCTAAAGTTGCGTTTATTAAATCAAAAAGATAATGGTGAAGGAACCATGATAACACGTATAGGAGTATCTATGGATAATAAGTGTATAATCTCTCTATGAGTTCTAGTTATCTATTATTCATCATCTTAATAGAAGCTTTTGTAAAGCATGAAAAAATATAGATTCATTCTGATTTTGCCGGTGGAAGTTTTATCCATCCTTTATCATCTAAGTAATCCTCATCATCTTCATCATCCCATTCACTTATAAACCCTTTATCTGCCGGAAATACCGCGTCATCTCGATCGCTTGATACAAGCAAATTTTTTGACATTCGCCTGTACTCACCTACTTTAGTACGGTAGCTTAGCTCGTCTTTAAATTTATCTTGTCTGAAGCTTTCTGAATTTAGCTGTATATCTAGTAATTCCTTTATTTCATCTATTTGTTTAGAAATGTTTTTTAAATTTGCATCTATATTTTTTCCATAGTTAAAAATTCTTGTTTCTACCCTATTCATAAAAATATTATCCTTATTTTTAGTTGGTACCTTAAGTAAGAGTTTAAATTACCTAAGGTATAATCTGTTATATGTCTACTTAAAGCGTGCTTTAATCGATATTTAAAAAATTTTTGTAAATCGGTGTTATCTAGAAAAGAAACTAACTGAAAAGCATAATGAAAAATAATAAGGTAATATTTTGAGGTATAAAGCCGGTGTAATACTTAAGTAGAGATTCAATCGTTTGTAAGCATGTTACATTTACGAAATAATTCTTAGATAAATAACATTTATTCGAGGTAAGAATTTTATAACTTTCAAAGCAGGATATACTTATATCTAAGGTATGTTAGACTACGCCCTTCCTCGCAATGACGGTGTTTTTTTATAAGGATTTCGAGCCATGCAACAACGCCACTAAAAGTCAATTAGATTTTTTAATATATTAGTAACTTGGGCTATAACATTTCAAATTTAAAATTTCTCTACTTCGTGGGTGATCACCTCCAAATTTTTCTATATGATGATTACGAAATTTCTTGTACCAAAATTTTTGAGGTATAGCACTGTCTTTAGGTACGCCGCAACTAGCTTTAGCAGCTGCAAGATACATAATACTTATTTCATCGACATTTTTCATATTATCTCGATAGTTATTCCAATATATATTTTCTGCTGTTGCATAAGACGTAACTGCTTCTTCATTTTTATTAAGAGCGGCTAAAGCATCCCCTTCTGCAACAAATGCCTTGGCTAAATATATGTCCGGCGATGTAATAATATTACTGTTAGGTCTCATTGGATCATTAATGTAGATTGTTTTAGCTTTTCTGGCATATTCTAAAGCTTCTTTAGCTTTCTTAAGTCCTAGTTCAGCTCTAGACATCTGAGTAAAAATACGCCCAAATATTTGATGGTCTTCTTTCTTGCTCGGCTTATTCATATTATATACTTGCTCTGCCTGCGAATAAGCTTCTTGATATCTACCAAGATTATTTAATATCTCTACTTTAAATATATAATATCCTGTCAGGAATAAGTCTTTAGAATTCACTCCATTTTCCACACATATATTTATAGAATTATCAATTTGCTTTAATGCTTCATCATATTTACCTTGAATAAAAAATAATTTAGCTTTGGCATAATATAAAGTTGCAATATCGGCTTTATCTACTAAATTTTGATTAAACATATTTTCTATTATTTGAATATTTTTTTCTGCCTCATTAATATCTCCACGCTCAATGTTAGATATAGCTGAACCATAAATTACATTACATTTAAAAGAATCATATCCTTTAACTTCATCAAATACTTCTTTTGCTCTCTTATCATACTTAATTGCCTCCTGATGATCTGCACAATTTCTATAATACCATCCTATAAGCCCTAAATATGCCGCATAGTCACGTTTTTCTTCATTATTCATTTTCCATAGTTTAAACTTCTTTTCTTGATCCTTGTTATCCAACCAATCTACTAATTTTTTAGCATTATTTAAATTAGAAGAATTAATAGCTTGTACAATTAGATGTAATTTTAATTCTAGAAGCTTATATATTGAGACATCATACTTTTCTGCATTTTTTGTGATTATTTCGATATTTTCTGACACAGTTTTAGCATTCCTAAAAATACGACCCTTCACTACACTTTTAGGTATAGAATTTAATAGGTTAGTAGCAAGCTGCTCAAGATGTTTTTTGTTCTCTTTACTTCCATTTATTTGTAATATTTTTTCAACTATAATATCATGCATCTCAAATACCGGGTTAACCTCATTAGGATCAATATTTGAGATCAATGCAAATTTAGAAAGCTGATAAATGTCATCATCTAGAGTATTTTTATCTTCAGTAATAGAGTTTAATAATTCTTTTGAAAAACTTTGATTATTTATTAAAGCTATTTCATTTAATAATTTTTTAGCAGTTGGCTTTAATTCATTAATGGCAAGCTTTATATTTAGCTCAATTTTATCATCGGATGCCCGTATCTTTTTCTTATATTCCTCGAGGTTTAAACCTTGTACCTGATTTAATAGTTGGGCACCTTGAACCATAAGTATCGGATAACCTCCGAATTCCTGGGCTAAAAACTCTATTGATTCCGGGTTTTTATTTTCTAAAATATTTTTTGCAAGTGCTATAGACTCTGTTTTACTAAAAGCGTTTACTTTTATTATATGAGGTAATAGCTCACTATCTTGAGAACAGAATATAACATTCCCGTTATGCTCCCAATTAATAAAATCTGCTACTTTCTTATTTTCCTTTATTTTTAAATTATCAAACACCAATAACCATCTATCTTTACTTGCTAGATAAGTCATTAAATCCTTCCTTACTATTGCGACATCTTCTGAAATCATCGGAGATTTTAATTGGGTATTAATAGATTTTGCTAATCTTAGTAATTGTTGCTCAATATCTAGATTGCAATCAATAAACCAAATAAGATCATAATTTGCTTTATTTTCGTAAGCATACATTCTAGCAAGCTGCGTTTTACCCATACCGCTTATCCCTACTATGCTAGACTGCTTATATTTAGTTAGATTACTTCCCAGCTTTTCCAATTGCGATACGTGATTAATAAAATAACTAACCGGTACAACAAGATTATTTATTTGCTCTTGTGCAGATACAACCTTATTCGTTAAAAGCATAATTATTACTAATATATATTTTTTCATAATATTTTTACTATTATTTTACTATTCTAAATTTCTAGCTGTAAAGATTTATGATTTTTCTATTAAAAGTCAATAGAAATTTTATGTTAGACAAGAAAAAGAATGAAGCATTAACTTAAAATGCTTCATTGATCATTGAGATAAGAAAGAATTAATATTTAAAATTCCGAGTATGATTAGGAGGGTATTCGCATCCTTTAAGCTTAAATGAAATGATATTTAGTTATTATTAATTTTTATCTCAATAAATAACGCCAACTATGGATAATTCCTTATCCGTAGTTGGGGTTAAATTGTAATCAACAATATTATAAAATTGTTTTTATTTCCTTAATAGGAATAATAGTTATATTATCCGCTAATTGATATTTTTTTTCACCGGGGTATATAACAAATAGTTTATCTAGGGCTAAATATTCTATTGCTTTATACATTGAAGAGGTAAGGGTAGGAGCATCGTTAAACTTAAATTCAAAACCCAGCTTTAAACCTTTATATCTTATAAATAAATCTAGTTCTCCTTCTTGATGTATTCCCCAGTAATAACAATCTTCACTTCGTTTATCAAAAAGTCGTATTATTTGTTCTAAGGCAAATCCTTCAAAGCTAGCACCTAATTTCGGATGTTTTAATAATTGCTCTTGTGAGTGTATGTCAATCAAATGATGAAATATACCTGAATCGGTGAAGTATATTTTAGGTCGTTTCTTTTGACGTTTAGAAATATTTTCAAACCAAGGATATAATTGGCGTACCATAAAAGTACCGGTTAAAATATCTAAATAATTTTTTATGGTATGATCGCTTACTCCTAGGGATTTTCCAATTTCAGAAGCGTTAAAAATATTTCCATGGTAATGAGCAAGCATTGTCCAAAAACGTCGTAATGTGATCGGCGGTATAGAAAAACCAAGATTTGGAATATCACGCTCTAAAAATGTTCTGATATATTGTTCTAACCAATCAAAACCTGTTTTCGGGTAAAGATAGCTTTTAGGGAACCCGCCAAGCAAATGAAGATGATTGATATTACTAACTTCTAATAAAGAAAAAGGATGTACTTCTATATAAGATATCCTGCCTGCAAGTGTTTCAGAGCCTTGCTTAATTAAATCTCTTGAAGCACTTCCTAATATTAGGAAATATCGTTCTTTCTGTTCATCCGCTAGCACTCGTAGTGTAGGAAATAAATTGGGTAAGCGTTGAATTTCATCAATAATAATTAAGCCTTTTTTATCTTTTAATGTTATATAAGGATTTTCTAATGCAGCTAAATCTCTTGTATCTTCTAAATCAAAAAAATGTACTTCTTCTTTTGCATGAGCAAATTGATGGGCTAAAGTAGTTTTACCGCATTGCCTTGGCCCTAAGAGAGCTACTATTATATGACTTAGAAATTGTGTTTCTATCTTTTGTAGGTAATGTTCACGTTTAATAATAGCTTTCATAATTTTTATGCCTTTTAGTATAATTATCTACATAGATAAATTATATCATGAAATTTCGAGTATTAGGTACAAAATTTCATTTATTATATAAAAATTTTCTTTTTGAACTACGGAAGGCATTGTTGCGTGGATACCCCAAACGTCATTGCGAGCGACTGCAAGGAGCGCGGCAATCTAGAAAATAATAAATTTCATAGCATTTTTTGCTATTTTTTCCTGGATTGCCACGTCGGGACTATGTCCCTCCTCGCAATGACAGTGTTTTTTTATAAGGATGTCGAGCCATGCAACAACGCCACTACGAAAAGAAAGAATCATAGTTTTATTGCAAACAGAGAATTGAGTTTAAAAAATTTTACCTAATGTGCTAAAATTTATTTTTATAAATAAACGGTAATTAACCATTTTATTATAGATAATGAAAAACTCTGAAAATATTATTTTACTATCTTTGAAAACAATTAGAATATTAAAGTAAAAATTACAACAGCAGAAAGATTTAATAATAAGTAAAGAGAATAAAATATGTCATTTAAAAAATTTTATACTACCGAAGATATTATCAATAATTTCCCGGATAAAGATTATTTGCGCGGCAGTGCATATGCAAAACAAGGATACGTAAAAAATCTATCATTTAATAACGGTAAGTTATTAGCTGATGTACAGGGGTCAAGAGATGAACCTTATCAAGTAGAAGTCGAGATTATTACAGGTGAGGATAACAGTAAAATATTTGAAGGAATTTGTTCTTGTCCTGTAGGCTTTGATTGTAAGCATATAGTTGCAACATTGTTAGAAGGAAAGAAATTATTTTCGGAATCTCCAAATATTGACTCTTCAGCATTTGATCAAAATTTAAACATATGGCTAGAAAGTTTTAAAGAAGCGGATAAAAAACAGTTAGATTCTAATTCCCAAAACACTTTAATTTATAGTTTAGAATTTTCTAGAAATCATGGAACACTTACCGTATCACCTACTATCGCTTATATTAAAAAAATAGGTGTATTTGGTAGTAGAAAAAGTTGTGGATTGGATACCACTTGGTCATATGGTCGTCCCAATTATATTAATGATAATGATCTAGTGATATTGCGTTTAATTTCAGGCTTAACTTCTACTCCTAGCTATAGCTCTAGATCTAGCTATACAATTTCAGGCGGTGAGGAAGTATTATTTTTACTCAAGCTTCTTATTGAATCAGAACGCTGTTATTTAAAAGATGAGGAATCACCCAAAAATTTCTTAAGATTTGGAGAAACTCGTAGTGCTAAATTAATTTGGAAAACGCAATCAGACGGTACGCAAACTTTAAATATTACCGTAGAGAATATTACTGCACCTGTTATACTTTCTTTAGCTCCGCTTCATTATATATGTCCTATCTCAAGAAAAATAGGAATAGTAGATATAAAGCTAGATATTCCTGATAAACAAATAATTCACCTTCTGAAAGCACCTAATATTAAACCACAGCAAGTGGAAGCCTTAACCGAGAAACTAATATCTATATTCGGGAATAATGCAGGTGAGCTGCTCCCAACAAAACTTCCTATATCTAAATTAGATATAGAGCCGATACCGATATTAAAGCTTATGGGAATTACGATCCAACCACAAAAATCTAACGGCTGGACTGCACGTGCTATAGGAGAGCCTGTTACTGTAGCAGCTGCTAGTTTATCCTTTGATTATGGAGGGAAAATTATTGCTTGCGATGATCCAAGTCTAGAATTCAGCCGTTTTAAAGGAGGAGAGGTACAAATTATTCCTCGTAAAATCTCAATAGAAAAAGGAATAATGGATTACTTGCAGCTTTTAGGTTTTGGTATTAAATATAAGAATATCACTAATTATTATAATATAAGAAAGGATTATTATGACTATATAACTATAGGAGAGAAGAAAGAAAATTTTCATAAAGATAAAATTATAGCACAAGCTTGGGAAAAATTTGTTAAGCAAGATATAACACGCCTTAAAGAGCAAGGTTGGCAAATTAAAATGCTACCGTCTTTCCCGTATAATATAGTATATGCAGATAAAGAATGGTATGGAGAAATCCAAGATAATGATAATCAATGGTTTAACGTTGAGCTAGGTGTAAGTATTGAAGGTAATAAGTTAAATCTAATACCGATATTATTAAATTTGCTAAAAAAAGATAATAATATTTATGCTAACCTTGAAAATTTTTCTAACGAAAAACCTTTTCTAATTCCTTTGTCCGACGGTAAGCGTTTAGCACTTCCTCCTGAACGTATTAAAACATTGCTTAGTACTATTCAATATTTATTTAGTTTTCAAAATAACATTGATGAAAACGGCATACTCAAAATGCAGTTTTCAGAAGCAGCACTGCTTGCAGAAATGGAAGCTGCGTTGCAAGCTCTGAATATACGTTGGTTCGGCGGAGATAAAATACGGGAATTAGGAAAAAAACTTAAAAATTTTAACAGTATTACACCGATAACAATTCCTCCAAATTTTCAAGGGAAGTTACGTAATTATCAACAGGAAGGATTAAATTGGTTACAGTTTTTACGTGAATATCAATTAGCCGGAATACTTGCAGATGATATGGGACTTGGAAAAACCGTTCAGCTGCTTGTCCATATTGCCACCGAAAAAGCTGAAAAATCCTTGAACAACCCTTTTTTAGTTATTGCGCCTACTAGTCTTATGAGTAATTGGCGGCTAGAAGCAGAAAAATTTGTACCCGACCTCAAAGTATTAACTCTGCATGGTGCTAAGCGTAAAATACATTTTAATGATATAAGTAAATATAACTTAATACTAACTACTTATCCTTTATTGCTGCGTGATAAAGATATTCTTTTATCTCATGAATATCATACAATTATTCTTGATGAAGCACAAACTATTAAAAATTCCAATGCGAAAATTACTCAAATAGTTAGTCAGATAAAGGCTACTCATCGAGTATGCCTAACAGGTACTCCTTTAGAAAATCATTTAGGAGAATTATGGTCGTTATTTAATTTTCTATTACCGGGATACCTTGGAACTAGTAAACAATTTACTACTTTATTTCGCAATCCCATTGAAAAAGACGGCAATAATCAAAAATTAAAAATTCTAACGGAAAGAATAAAACCTTTTATTTTACGCCGTACTAAACAAGAAGTATTAACGGAGCTTCCCCCTAAAACCGAAATCATTCGCACCGTAGAACTCGAAGGTGCGCAACGTGATTTATATGAAACTATTCGTGTAAGTATGCATGAAAGAGTGCAAAAAGAAATAGCACGGCACGGTATGGAAAAAAGCCATATTATAGTACTTGATGCTTTACTAAAACTCAGGCAAGTTTGTTGTGATCCAAGTTTACTTAAGATGGATGCTGCAAAAAATATAACCGAATCCGCAAAGCGGTTGGAGTTAATAAATATGTTAACGGAAATGCTGGAAGAAGGACGTAAAATATTATTATTTTCACAATTCACTAGTATGTTACAAATAATAGAAGAACAATTAAACTTGAGAGGAATATCATATGTTAAACTTACCGGACAAACCAAAGACCGAGAAACACCTATAAGAAGCTTTCAAGAAGGCTCAGTACCTTTATTCTTAATCAGCTTAAAAGCCGGAGGTACCGGGCTTAATCTTACTGCTGCCGATACAATAATTCATTATGATCCTTGGTGGAATCCGGCAGTAGAAAACCAAGCTACCGACCGCGCTCACCGCATCGGACAAGATAAACCGGTATTTGTATATAAAATTATCACTGCAGGAACGGTCGAAGAAAAAATCATAGAAATGCAAAAGAAAAAAGCAGAATTAATGAATAATCTGTTTGACCCTACAGCTCAAACGTCTTCTAAGCTCACGGTAGATGATATTAGTATATTATTTACCCCTTTAACTTTGTATTAATTTCTGAGCCATACAACAACGCCCAATAAAGGTGAATATGACAAGGCAATAGAAAAATATAACGAGGCAATAGCCACTAGCAAAAAGCCTTTGTACGTTACTAATAAAACAAATGCAGCAAAGAAATATGAAGAACAAGCTCTAGTAAATAAAACCGATATAGAGCAGATAACAAATAATATGCAAGAGCTTATGAAGTCAAAGCTTATTGCGGTAGAAGAGCAGCTTGACGAAACAATAGACCATCAAAATATAAATGATGATGCTACTATATTGGGGGTGATAGTACTATATAAAGAAAGGGGCAGTTTGCCCCCGCTTGTTGAATAGATTTTATTAGTTAGCAATATAATTAATATCCGCAGACAAGTAAATAATGACTATACGAAGCTCGTAAATTTGTCTAAAATTGTCCGCTACGGCGCGCTAATAATATTTTGTTTAGCTAAGCATATCCAAATCAATATTTAGAACAGTACTGAGCTTTTTTAGAGTATCTATTGTGCCTTGTCTTGTACCTTTTTCAATAGCTGAGATATATTGCTTAGTTTTACCGATTTTGATTGCTAGTTGCTCTTGAGAAAGCTCACGGTACTTTCTATAAACTTTAATTGGATTCTCACCGTTTAGAATTTTTTGCACTAATTCTTCAGGAAAATATTCCTCATTTTTAGCTATTCCTTCAGCATATAATTCTTCATCGGTAATATGGTGCTTTTTAAAGTTTATAAGCTCCTGATATTCGCTAAAAGGTATGACCACAAAAGCAGGCTTCCCCTGATACTCTATTATATGTTTATTGCTCATTTATATATTTATCCTCTAACATCAATATTGATTACTAGAATTTCTACCTTTCCTTTATCTATCCTGTATATAACACGGTAATTCCCAATCCTTAATCTATAACCATCATAACTTGTCAACTTTTTTATATTATTATTTTCCTTATATGGGTCTAATTTTAGTACCTCTAACTTTTCTAATATAATGCTCCTTTTATTTGCAGAAATCTTGAGCAAATTTTTTAATGCAGTTTTAGAAAAACTTAACTTATAAGCCATGGTAAAATACAATAAGAATTATTTATAGTATATAATATTTAATTGACTTAGGTCAACATATTGTTGACCTATCGTTATAATTTTGTTTAATATAAAAGAGAGCAATATTAACTTTAAAAGATTTATCAGAGGTTAGAAAATCATACACTAGGGTACGCCATTCGCCATTTTTCGAGGCATTGTTTGCATGGCTCGAAATCCTTATAAAAAACACCGTCATTGCGAGGAGGGACGTAGTCTAGAGCAGCAATCGAGTCTTTGTCATGCTGAACTTGTTTCAGCATCTCTTGCAAAAGATCCTGAAATAAATTCAGGATGACTATTATTTCCTGGATTGCCGCGCTCCGCGCAAATGCTCGCAATGACGATTCCGGTAGCCATACAATAACGCCGCACTTTTTTATTAAGAATAATTAATATAATTGTTAGCTATGTTTTAACTTACTTTTGCAACTTAAATAATTTGACACTATTTCTGTTGTAGAAGAAGAGTCAGAGGAAGAATATAGGGAAGAAAAAAGGCAAAGAAATGCACGAGTTTGGAAAGACAGCAAAGATATGTTTAAAATTATTATACCGGCTTTAATTGTTGTTATGATTCCCATGCGGATACTCAATAGTTATTTAATAGAAAGACACGCTAAAGAAATGGCATTAGAAGAGCAACAAATAGAAGCCGAGCTAGACGCAGAAGAAGCGGCTGAAAAGCTAAAATAATATTTTAAATTAAATTACAAAATTTTTTGTTGCGAAAATAAAGCAGATAATATACAACTTCGTAGGATTTTAGATTATATTAACATAACTCAAGCTTTATATTTCGTATTATTTAAAAATTATTATTAAATTGCAGGATTAAAAAAATACTGCTCATTGCAATTTATTACTTTAAATTATTAATAGAAAATGTTATAAAGATTGATCTAATAAATTTGGATTAATTTTTGTGGAAGATATCAATTGCTGGGAAGAAAAGTTTGATATGTGCGGTTATGCCGCAAGGCTATTGGATAAAATTACTTCTTTAAACAAATTAGTACAATATCCAATAGACATTCGAGAAGTTAAGAAGGGCATTTACTACGCACGGAAATATCACGGCGCACAAATGCGACAATCAGGCGACCCGTATTACTCTCACCCGATAGAAGTTGCATATATGGTAGCGGAGTATACGGCTTACATGGAGCAAAATTTTTTTACTGCTGATATAATCATTACTAGTTTGCTTCATGATACTATTGAGGATACGGAGCTTAACGAAGAAATGATTACAAAAATTTTTGGAAGAGAGATAGCTATTCAAGTAGAAGGTTTAACTCGAATCAAACCACACGGGAAAATAACCTCGGCAGAAATGTTAAAATTATTATATCATAATTTAGAGAAAAAGTTACTAATTATTAAATTATTTGATAGATTTCATAATATCCAAACTTTGAAAGTAAAGTCTCCTGAAAAAGCTAAAAAAATAATAGATGAAACTCTAGAGGACTTTTTAATTCTCGCGGAATATTTAAAACTACCTCACATAGCACAAGAAACAGCTAAATTTTGCAAAATCTATTATTAATAGTTGTTAGTTTTCTTTCCTAACGTTTCAAAATGATTTATAGCAAACGCAGTGCCTAAAGCTATAGGAATCATGATAATTAGTAATCCAAAGTTATTAAAATACTTTACTAAATAAATAATTCCAAAAGAGGTAATTACATAAGTAATAGCTCTTGATATAGCAATTGTAAAACAAGTATAAGTGTGAGCGTTCACGGATATAAATAAAAAATAAATAAGGAGTTGAAAAAGGTTATAGAATTGTATAGAAATAGATAGGACAAGAATAAGTAGCAGCATCAATGAATAATGTTCTATCCGATCGAATTATAGAGTTAGAAAAGCTAGTAGAATTACTAGAAGTAACCAATCAACGGCTTTTACAAGAAAATAAAGAATTAAAGATTAAGCTAATAGAGTTGGAAGATAGGCTAAATAAGAATTCTAGCAATTCTGGTCTTCCTAGCTCTAAAGATATATACCGGATAGAGAAGAAGACAAGACCCAAGAGTGATAAAAATCCCGGGGGACAAGCAGGTCATAAATATAACGCTTATCAAATAAAAACGTCAGATATCAATGTTGATATTATGCCCGATGAAGAGATTTGTAAGTGCGGTGGTTCATTGTTATTAGAAGAAAAATATAGAACCCATCAAAAAATAGAAATTCCTGTTATCAAACCTGTTGTTACGGAATATAGGTTGTATAGGAAAGTATGCTCTTTATGTAATAGAAGATATAAAGCAAAACTAGATAATTACCGATTATTAGGGAAGAACGCTGAAAGTATAATTAGTTCTTTAAGTGGATTCTTTAATAATAGTAAGAGAGAAGTACAATCAATATTAAACCAAATATTTAACCTTGATATTAGTCTTGGCTTGATCTCTAATACTGAGAACAGAATATCAGTTAAGTTAGAAGATAAATATAATGAATTATTGAATAAAATTGAAGAAAGCAGTTACCTTCATTTAGACGAGACAAGTTCTAATAATAAAGGCAGTAGACATTGGTGCTGGGTAGCTACGAACAAAGCTTTTACGGTATTTAAGCTAGCTAATTCAAGAGGACAAAAGATATTAGAAAGTTTTTTACCTGAATATGAAGGGAAAATAATAAGCGATAGATATGCGGCTTATAATATGTTTGACAGCAGCAATCGTCAAATATGTTTAGCTCATTTGCGTAGAGATTTTAAAAGATTCGCTCATAGTCACAATGCCTCTCTTGCTAAAATTGGTTCAGACCTTCTTTGCGTAACTGATACGATATTTAGGCTTTATAATTTACATAAAGAAAATAAGTTAGATAAACCTCGATATTTAGCAGTAATGCAGAAAATTAAAAAGATTATGCTGTATTACTTGCAAGATGTCGCTAATACTGAATACTTACAAGCCCAAAGAGTAGCAAATAATATACTAAAATCATTCGATATGATATGGCTCTTTTTAGATGATTCACAAATAGAGCTAACTAATAACTTGGCAGAACGACAGATAAAGCATTTTGTTAAATATCGAAAGAATTCTTTTTTTACATGGTCACTAAGGGGCGACAGATTCTTAGAAAGGATTAAGTCACTTTATGCTACTTCTAAACTCCAAGGCATTAACCCTTTCTGCCATTTACTAAAATTGGCGTGAACGCTCACGTATAAGTAAATCTTTTAAAAATTGGTATATACTGATAGAAAATTGATTTTGCTGGTGTAGTGTCTAGAACAAAAAACATAGCAAAACATTGAAAATAAAATATTCCTGAAGGAGTACTAATATTATTTAATAAATAAGGACATGCTAAAATAAATATAGAATAGATTATTAACCTGATTTTTAATATAAGTAAGGGAGAAATATAGTATCCTAAGTATATTAGGGGTAAAATTCCTAGCATTTCTACTAATCCGACAAAAAAATTATTATGGATTACTTGATCCGGAGTATAACCAAAAGAATTCTGAAGTATATTACCGCAATGAATGAATGCAATATAAAAACATACCGGCCACCCGCAATTTATTAAAAGTAAAGCAAGAATAGTTTTTTTATTAACTTTTTCTTTTACTATATAATTATTATTGACTAACTTTGGATTTTTTCCAAACTGCTCTAAAATACTTTGCACTCTACGTTTTGCATCTGCAAATTCCGGTGTTTCTCTAAGTCGAGTACGTGCTACTCCACCTACTAAGGCAATTACTGCGCCAATCCCAAAAGCATATCGCCAATTAAATCCTTCAACAGTACTAAAAGATGCTATACCTAGGGCTGCCACACCTCCTAAGGCGGCTAAGAAAGCTAAGATTGATACGACTACATATTGTAATGGTGGTTTTATTGTTTCAGTAAAATAAATTTCTGCTCCTGTTATTTCTCCCATAGAAGACATCCCTTGGACTATACGACAGATTACCATTATACATGAAGCCGTTACCCCTACTTGATTATAAGTCGGTAATATTGCCATTATTACACAAGAACAAGCCATCATAATGGTAGTTATAACTACTGTTGCTTTACGTCCGATATTATCACCTATCCAACCAAATATAAGAGCGCCTAGGGGGCGAACTACAAATGTTATACAAAAAATAGAAGCAGAGAGCATTGAGGCAGTACGAGAATCGTATTCGGGAAAAAATAATTGATTAAGCAGTACCGCCATATGTACGTAAAGCATAAAGTCAAAATATTCAAGGAAGGTACCAATAGATAATAATCCAATAGCTTCTTTTTCTTCTTTTGTTAAACTTCTCTGTTCTTTTTGATAGCCTAACATTTCTTTACATTTTAGTTAAATTATAAATGAAATTAAATATTTTCTATTGAAAGTCAATAAAAAATATCGCATTCCGCGATAAAAAAATGAAGCGTGGCTTAATCGAATCGTAGTAAGAATGCCCTGATTCTTTTTTTGAAGACATTAAATTTTATTTTAAATTAGATGATGCGAGAATAATATCGGTTCAAGAACTGGATAAGGATAAAGAGCTAAGTTTTTTATTTAAAGAGAAATTAGATACTTCTATTGCTGCCTTTTTATCTGAACCAGAAGGGGATATAAAGGCTTTATACAAAGTTTTAGACCGAAAATTAAATACTGAACCTGCGTATGTTCACAGGTTATACGTATTTTTGCCTCGCGATAAAATAAATCAAAAGAATCAAAAAACTCTTATTTACCCGAAGATTCCATATATTTTTAATAAAGACGAACGGGATACTTTAGATATTTACATGCATCTGGTTAAAAGGTTTTCTGAGAAAGCATAATTTTTAACTAGAAGATACCCGGTGTTATATAGCCTGCTAACCCTTAACAAAAACCCCTCATCTCATGGAAAAACTGCGTACGTAGCAGCCTAGACCTTACCAAAGCTGAATATCCTGAACTTTACGGCTTATTCCTCACAGAAACAACTAGCCGAGTATTTAGATTAAGCTAACCCAAATGACATCTTAACATAATATTCTCCGGTTATTGCCTTACTTTTTAACGTTATATTTAATTTGTTAATCTTTTTTTATTTGACTTGTTACCGATATACTTATAATTATTTTAGAAAATATTAATATACAAGCTAAGGAGGTAGTTATGTTTTTATGGGAGATGTTAACAAAAACGAAAACGCCGCATGAGAAATTAATAGAGTGGTTAGAAAATCAAGGATTGACCGAGCAAGCTAATAGTTTAAGGAGCGGAGCAACTACTCTTAACCTTTATGACATAAATATAGGAGCTGCAGGGGCTAAGGTTATCGCTGAAGCCTTAAAAACCAATACTATTCTCACCTATCTTTAATCTTGGGGATAACCAAATAGGATAGCAGGAGATAAGGAAATTAAGGGATATGTACAAAGAAATATTAAGTTAGCCAAAGAAAATGATCAGAAAGCAGAAACCTTAAATACTCAAGGCAATACTTTTTACAATAACGCCTACTGACAGGAGTTGTGGCACCCCGGAACAGCCTTGCAGCTATTCCAATCGTGATTTTAGCTAAATATTTACACAAGCCAACTTGATTTTTTATAAAGCTTGTAATTAAATTACAAATTTACTTGTTCTATTTTTGACTTCATTTTTTGATATTTTTCTATCATCCTAGTAACGGACTCCTCTAAAGAAAAATCTTTAAGAGAATAAGAGGAAAATTCGATCCATCTTAATTCACTTGCTTCATCATTTTTGACAAAATTATCATTATCAATTGTTTTTAATAAAAATCTTACATCATAATGATAATGTGCTAATTCCTGATGTCTTTCAGGTATATAATGAATATCTAGATCGTAAATTTCCGTGCTTATCGGTTCAATTTCCTCAATACCCGATTCCTCTTTAGCCTCTTTAATCGCTACCGCTAATACGTCGCTATCACCGTTACAATGCCCGCCTAGTTGAATCCATTTGTTTAACTTGTTATGATGCATTAATAGAAATTTAGTTTTATCGGAATTAAGCAAAAAAGCCGATGCGGTAAAATGTCCGATTGCTAATTTTCTGCTAAACGGATTCTTATAATTATTCAAAAACTCCAGCATTTTTATTTTATTATTAATTTCTGCAGGGTAGTTGCTATTGTAGTTTAATAATTTATTACCTAGTTCCATATAGTATTTACAATTTTTTAATGTTATTCCTGCGAAGTAAGGATCGTCATTGCGAGGAGGCACAAAGTGCCGACGCGGCAATCAAGTATAAACATATTTTTATACTAAACTTGCCACCTTATAAACTTTTTGGCATTCTCATTAAATCCCTCATTACATTCCGGATAGTCTGGATTGCCGCGTCGGGACTACGTCCCTCCTCGCAATGACGTCGAGAGCGTTTTTAACCATCCATGCAACAACACCGGTCAAGCCACGGTATGACACCGGCTTCTCAAGCGGTAAGATTTAAGAGGATTTCTTCATTAAGCTCTCTAGTAGAAGATAGTTCTATACCGAGAGCGAAGAATATTTTAACCAAGGCGACAGATAAATCATTAATCATTTTATCCGTATGCGCAGGCGTTGGGATAATTCTTAAACGCTCCGTACCTCTTGGCACGGTTGGAAAATTAATATGCTGAACGTAAATACCGTATTCGGTAAGCAACATATCGGAAGCTTTGCTAGTTTTGATCGGGTCACCGATAATTATCGGGATAATATGGCTTTCATTTTTTAAATACGGGATATTAAAACGGTCAAAAGAATTTTTAAGCTTGAAAACCACTTCTTGATGTTTTTGGCGTTCTTCACTCGATTCTTTAAGATGTCTGATACTAGTCGCGGCAGCCGCAGAAATTACCGGCGGCAATGAAGTCGTAAAAATAAAACCCGGAGCCGTAAGCCTTATAGCATCCACTAAATGATAATTTGCCGTAATATACCCACCGATAGTGCCGTAAGCTTTACCGAGCGTACCTTGAATAATATCAATCTCATTGCTGCAATCTAGTAGCTCGGCAATGCCGCCGCCTCGTTTACCGTATAGCCCGACAGTGTGAACTTCATCGATAAAAGTTAAAGCGTTATATTTTTTAGCTAAGCGGATTATATCTTTAATGGGGGAAAAAAGACCGTCCATAGAATAAGCAGATTCAAAAACAATGATTTTCGGTCTATTAATATCTACTGCTTGTATCAATTCTTCAAGATGATCGATATCTAAATGCCGATATATATGCTTCTCCGCTTTAGCGTTTGAAATTCCGGCAATAATAGAGGCGTGGTTTAACTTATCTGAAAAAAATACCAAATTAGGCATGATTTTAGCAAGGCTAGCAAGCGTTGTATCATTTGCTACATAACCGGAGGTAAAAACTAACGCTGATTCTTTAGCGTGTAGATCGGCAAGTTCTAGCTCTAATTCAATGATAGAGCTGTTATTGCCGCCGATATTTCGCGTACCGCCGGAACCGACGCCGTATTTTGCTAAAGCATCCATAGAAGCTTCAATAACGCTTTTGTGCCGACTCATACCTAAATAATCGTTAATGCACCACATTACTATATCTTTATCGCCGCACCGAGCGAACGGGAAATTATCGGCTTGCCTTCTTACCGCCTTAAATTCTCGATATCTTCCTTCGCTTTTAATTTTATCTATATGGCTGCTAAATATAGTATCGTAAAACATTAAGGCTATTATTTTTTATTTAAAATCCCGTAACGGGGATTTTACTCTAAATTTAAATAAGTTTAAAGTTATAATTAATTTTATGTTAGATAGTGACGTACAGCTAAATTCAGAAAGCGTGATACAAGCAAATTTTTCGACATTCGCCTGTACTCACGTATTTTAGTACGGTAGCTTAGCTCGTCTTTAAATTTATCTTGTCTAAAGCTTTCTGAATTTAGCTGTATAACCGTTATATACTATTTGGTATTTTCTACTTCTCGTTTAAAATAAAATTACAATCTTTGATCCTTTATAGTCCTAAGGGCTAATTTAATTATTTTATCGGTACCGGTTTTAGTATAAGTAGAAATAGGAAAAATTTCTTTGTCGGTAATTTTTTGTAAGCTCTTTACCTTCTCGTGGATTTCCTCATCGGTTAAAATATCGCACTTATTAAGGCAAATAATCTCGATTTTATCCTTTAATAAATCGGAATATGACTCTAATTCCTGCCGAATGGTTTTATAATCCGTTTCAACATTCGTGCTACTTCCGTCTATCAAATGAATTAATACGTTACATCGCTCAATATGCTTTAAAAATTTATCTCCAAGCCCATGCCCTTGATGCGCACCTTCGATTAATCCCGGAATATCGGCTAGCACAAATTCCTCCTCATCAACATATACTACTCCAAGATAAGGCACTAAAGTAGTAAACGGATAATCGGCTATTTTAGGTTTTGCCGCAGTAGCAACTGATAAGAAGGTGGATTTACCGGCATTCGGCAAGCCGACAAGCCCAACGTCGGAGAGTAATTTAAGACTTAAATTAATCCACATTTCCTCGGCTATTTCACCTTCCGTTCGACGCCTTGGAGCCTGATTGACCGATGTTTTGAAATGGCTATTACCAAGCCCGCCGTTACCGCCTTTAATTATTTCAAAGCTTTGCCCGTCTGCCGTAAAATCATATAATAATATATCGCCGTTTTCCGAAAATATTTGCGTACCTATTGGCACGTCAAGAATTAAGGATTTACCGGATTTACCGCTTTTATTTGAACCTTTGCCGTTCTCACCGCTTGTGGCCAAAAAATGTTGCTTATATCTAAAATTCACTAAAGTATTAAGGTGGTAATTACTTCTGAAAATAATACTGCCGCCGCGACCGCCGTCTCCGCCGTCCGGTCCTCCTCTATCAATAAATTTTTCTCTATGGAAACTAACGCAGCCATTGCCGCCGTTACCGCCCTTTATATATATTTTAGCTTCATCAATAAAGTTCATATAAATTTTTTTAACTAATTACTTTGCAGATTCTATTATAGCTATTATGTCGTTTTTATCCAACCAATAAAAATCAGTAACTTTAGGAAAGGCTTCTAAATTCCGTCATTACTAGGAGGCAATGCCCGTGTGGATCGAAAATTACTATATTTCGGGTATTCTTTAAAAGTACCGCGGTGTCATGCCCTGGCTTGACAGGCATTGTTGCGTGGATACCCCAAACGTCATTGCGAGCGACTGAAAGGAGCGCGGCAATCTAGAAAATAATAATTTTCATAGCATTTTTTGCTAATTTTTTCTCTAGATTGCCACGCCGCTTACAGCGGCGGCGTTGTTGCATGGATGGTTAAAATCGCTTAAAACTTGTCATACCGTGGCTTGACCACGGTATCCAGAAAAAATTAAAAAGCCTGTCTGGATGCCGTGGTCAAGCCACGGCATGACACCGCGGTACTTTTAAAGAATACCCAAAATATAGCAATTTTCGATCCATGCAACAAAGCCCGCACCTCCTCGCAATGACGGTGTTTTTTGTAACGATTTCGAGCCACGCAACAAGGTCTTTGGTCGCTCGCAATGACGACCTACATTTTATTCCTGAAACTATGTATAGACCTTAATGATCGAAGTTATTATAAGGTTCGCCCATCTCGGCTTGTATGTTTCGGCGGTTTTGTATGCCGCGATTACGTTCCGGGTTAGAATTTTCTCTTACTTCTAATAAGGCGGTCTTTAAATATTTTAATTCTGAACTTGTTATATACAAAATTATATTTTTATAAAAATTAGTCTTTTTCCCGACTAACTTACCGCCGCCATTCCAATATAAATCTTCAATCATCGCTTGTTCATTAGCTTTAAGCCGATGCCACGCTACTTGGTAAAGAGTTATTAACTCTAAGCGGTTACTGGTTTTGACATATGAAAATAATAACCGTGACTGTTCTTTAGTAATTGGTTGTTTTCCCTCTTTAACTCGGTAAAAAGAAATAGCATAGCCGAATATTTCTTGCCAAATTCTTTCGGCATAAGGGCTATCCATATTAAAACCGATTCCTATCGTATGATTTTTTTTAATATCTAAATATACGTATAACCGTTCCCCTTCATTGGCTTTTATAAAGCTTAATAAAATTAATTCATATGTCTCTTTATCAGCCGGCAAGTTTAAATTTAATTTATGTAACCTAATTTTCAATTCTCTAACAAATCTAATATCCGCAACCATCTCTTTAAACTCAAATAGGTTATTAATAATATTATTAATAACCTATTTATTAGCCGACACTAAGACGGTACAGCTAAATTCGGAAAGCTTGATGCAAGCGAATTTCTCAGAACTCGTCTGTGCTCACGTACTTTTGACTGCTTGCGCAGGCTCGTCTTTAAATTCATCAGCTCTTATGCTTTCTGAATTTAGCTGTACGAGAATTATTTATTGCGCCGTCCAACCCCCGTCTATCAGCAATCCGCTACCTGTTATCGACGAGGCTTTTTCGTCACATAAAAATACTACTAAATTGGCTATTTCGTCGGCTTCGACAAATTTTTTGGTAGCTTGCGTTTTAAGTATTACGTCTCTTAATGCCGATTCTTCAGTTATATGCCTTGCCTTGGCGGTATCCGCTATTTGATTCATCACTAACGGGGTTTTTACATAGCCCGGACAAATAGCGTTTACGGTAATATTATTCTCTGCTACTTCTAGTGCCACGGTTTTGGTAAGACCGAGAATCCCGTGCTTTGCTGCAACATATGCCGATTTAAAGGGCGAGGCGACGTAAGCATGCGCCGAAGCAATATTTACGATACGTCCGAAGCCGTTTTTTTTCATACTAGGCAGCGCATATTTTATAGTATAAAAAGACGCTATTAAATCTATGCGCAAGATTTGCTCCCATTTATCTGCCGGAAAATCTTCGATTGGAGCGACGTGCTGGATGCCCGCGTTATTGATTAATATATCTATTTTACCGAACTCTTTTATTATCTCTTCAAACATTTTAGCTATCTCAGTCGGATTTGCAAGATTTGCCCCTTGATAATTAATTGCACTAGCGCCTAAAGCTTTTAGCTCTGCCGATATTTTTTCGACTTCTTCTACGGCAGCAAAACCGTTAATAATAATTTTTGCTTGCAGTTTCGCGAAGTGCCTGGCTATTTCAAGCCCAATTCCGCTAGTTGAACCGGTAATAATTACTATTTTATCTTTCATGTTTTGCCTATTGATAAATTCATATTTGTATTTTCTATAAAAGTAACTTATGCTAGACATTACTTAAAGAAATATTTGATAAATTCATGGAAATTGTTGATAGTTTTTTTACGTCTGTATCTTGTGTGGGCAAAGAACCTCCGTATGATCATCCAAAAGTTTATTTGGAAATTGATCCAAAGGAGCAGTATATTATTTGCCCTTATTGCAGTAAAAAATTTCAATTAGTTGCAAAGATTGTTGAAAAGAGCTAAAAAATGATTATAAAATTACTTTCTGAAAATACCATAAATCGAATAGCCGCTGGTGAGGTTATTGAGCGCCCTGCTTCCGTTGTTAAAGAACTTGTTGAAAACGCCGTTGATGCCGGTAGCACAAAAATAGATGTAATTTTAGAGCGAGCAGGGAAAAATTTAATTATTATCTCGGATGACGGCGTCGGGATGTCGGATAAGGACTTAGAGCTTGCCGTTGAACGTCATACTACTTCTAAACTTGATGAAAGTGATCTTTTAAACATTCATACTTTCGGCTTTCGCGGTGAAGCCCTGCCTTCTATCGGTGCTATTAGCAAGATGCTTATCAGTTCAAGACCGAAAGGCAGCGATAAAGCATATCAAATTAAACTAATCGGCGGCAGAGAGAAACAAGTTACTACGTCTATTCATAACGAAGGTACTAAAATTGAGATACGCGATTTGTTTTTTGCAACGCCCGCTAGGCTTAAATTTTTAAGAACCGATAAAACCGAGCTGGTAGCTTCAATTGATGTCATCAAAAAAATTGCCTTGGCTCATCCGGAGATTTCTATTAGCTTATCGCATGAAGGCAAAACCCTTATAAAAGTAAAAGGGCAAAATAAAGATTTTGATAGTAACCTAAAGCAAAGAATAATCGAGATAATCGGACAGGATTTTATCCAAAATGCCGCTTATCTTGACTTTAAAACTCCCGAATTATCTATTTACGGTTATACAACTATCCCGACATTTAACAGAGCTTCGACTGAAGATCAATTTTTGTTTATTAATAACAGACCGGTAAAAGATAAATTATTACAAGTAGCTTTAAGGATAGCCTATCAAGATTATTTAGCTAGAGATAGACACCCGTTATGCGCCGTATTTTTGCAAATCGATCCGCAATTAGTCGACGTAAATGTCCACCCGGCGAAAGCGGAAGTAAGATTTCACGATCCGAATACGGTGCGAAACTTATTAATTAATGCGATTAAAGATGCACTGCGCAGCAAAAGCCATATAGCTTCTACCGCCATTGCCGATAGCACTTTGCAATTGTTTAAAAACCCGTTTACTAATAATAATGTTACCGCAAAAGCTCCAAGCAACAACGCTACAAACCGTGTTGCGGATAAGCCAAGTAGTTACAGACCTCAAGCTCAGACCCCACAAGATAATTCTTGTCAGAAACTGATCGATACACTACCGCATGCCAAAATCGAAATAGCAGTAGAGCGGCATTTGCAAAAAGAGTCGGAAATATCTCAAAAAGATAGTTTTAGACTCGGAGCGGCGAAGGCTCAATTACATACTACTTATATTATTTCCCAAACAGAGGATAGTATAGTTATAACCGATCAACACGCGGCACATGAACGTCTAGGTTATGAAAAAATCAAACAATTTCTAGCAAAAGAAGAATTAATTAAACAACGGTTACTTATACCGGAAATAGTTGAATTACCCGATGAAAAAAGAGCCGATTATTTACATAAGAATAAAGAAAGGTTAACTAAGCTCGGTTTAACTATAGAAAAATTCAGCGAAAAATCAATTATAGTTACGGAAATTCCAAGCTTGCTCGGAGATATCAACGTCCGGCAGCTAATACACGACCTTGCCGATCATTTACTAGATACAAACGAAAATATTTCATTAATTGAACTAATCGAACACGTAACGGAAACATATGCTTGCCATTATTCCATCAGAGCGGGGCGAAAATTATCGGGGGAAGAAATGAACGCCTTACTGCGACAAATGGAAGCTACGCCGTTTTCCGGTCAATGTAATCACGGAAGACCGACTTATATAGAACTTAAGCTAAAAGATATTGAACGTTTATTCGGTCGTAAGTAATTCTTATGGTGTTAAAGTTACTAAATCCTTATTATTTCAGTAAAATATCAAGCATTTTAATACCTATTTTGGCAGTATCTACGCTTTTATCGATGAGCATCGGGCTTTACTTAAGCCTAATAGTCTCACCGCCGGATTATCAACAAGGTGAAACGGTCAGAATTATGTATGTCCACGTGCCGGCTTCGTGGATGGCGCTTGGGATTTATACTTTCATAGCAATATGTAGTTTTACTAGCTTGGTGTGGAAAACTAAAATGTCTTATTTACTCGCCGTTGCTAGTAGCTATGCGGGAGCCGGTTTTACTTTGATTAGTTTAGTAACCGGTTCCTTATGGGGAAAGCCGATTTGGGGAACATGGTGGGTTTGGGACGCAAGACTAACCTCTATGTTGATATTATTTTTACTATATTTAAGTTATATTATCATAGTTAATAGCGCTGATGATATAAGACGCGCCGAAAAACCGGCTGCCGTTATTGCTATTATCGGCGCCGTAAATATCCCGATTGTAAAATTTTCGGTAAATATTTGGTATAGTCTGCACCAGCCTGCAAGCGTTTTAAGGCTCGGAGCGCCTACTATTCATAATTCTATGTTACAACCTCTAATCATTATGTTTATAAGCTTTATATTGTATTTCTTGCTTATATTGACATTACAAACTTCTACATTAATTACTAAACTTAAAAACCGGCGATAAAATGACTTATGTCGTAACCGATGAATGCGTAAAATGCAAATATACTAGCTGTGTAGAAGTGTGTCCCGTAGATTGCTTTTATGAGGGTGAGTTTATGTTAGTTATTAACCCCGAAGAATGCATCGATTGCGGCGTATGCGAACCGGAATGTCCCATTGATGCTATAAAACCGGAATCAGAGGAGTTAATCGAATGGGTAGAAAGAGCTAAATTATTTGCTAGTAAGTGGCCAAACATTACCAAAGAAAAACTGCCGTTACCCGAAGCAGATAAATATAAAAATGAAAAAGATAAATTCGATAAATATATAAGTAAGGACTTAATTGTAAGCATTGCTAACTAAAGATAGATATCGTCATTGCGAGCCGCTGCAAGCGTTGTTGTATGGCTCAAATTTTTGCAAAGCAATCCGGTGTCATACCGTGGCCCTCCCGCGGTATCCAGAAAAATCTTAGTAAAAAGACTAGATGCCGTGGTCAAGCCCACTACTGTACGAACGTTTAAATAAAGAGGTAAAAATTCTGTCATTCCGTGGCTACGACCACTTCAGTCCAGCTTATAATATCATAAAAAGATTCTAAAATAAGTCTAATATGGCTTTATTTTCCTGGATGCCGTGATCAAGTCACGGCATGACACAGCCTTTTTTCAACGTTCGTACAGTAGTGGGTCAAGCCGGCTTTGTTGCATGGTTCTAAAAAAGTGCTGTATGTCATTCTGAATTTATTTCAGGATCTATTATAGAGATGCTGAAACAAGTTCAGCATGACAAAAAAAACCTGGATTCCCGTTTTCAGGCGTTGTTGCATGGCTCGAAAATTAATAAAAAACTCGTCATTGCGAAGCCACGAAGTGGCTGCGGCAATCCAGGCTATCCCGAATGTAATGAGGGATTTAATTAGAATACTAAACAAGTTTAGTATAAAAATATGTTTAACTGGATTGCCACGTCGGCATAAATGCCTCCTCGCAATGACGATTCTGGTAGCCATGCAACAACGCCCCGTTTTCACGGGAATGACATCGAAAATTCGAGCCATGCAACAACGCTCGCAATGACGTAGAATTTCCAAGTTACTAACCTTTAGTGATCAATGCTTAATTGAGATTTCAATAATTGTGTTTTTATTATCACAAATCTTTTTATAATTATCATATATATAAGTTTATTCCTCAATTAACCTAGCAATAGAAAATATGTTATGTTATATCTGCATGAGATAAGATTAAAATAAAAAAATTTTACTTAACATACTTAATAAGTTAAATATAATTAATTAATAAATCAGAGGTACTAATATGAAAAAATTACTTTTAATCGCTGCCGCAAGCGCAACAATTTTATCTTCTACTCTTTCATTTGCCGACGGGATGGATGATAACCAATGGTATCTTAAAGCCAATGCCGGTGCAATAATTTTTGATAAAGCAAAAGACGGCTCTACAGGCGTAAAAATGAAGTCTAATACTGCATTTACCGGTTCAATCGGCGCAGGTTACTACATCATGGAAAATGTAAGAACCGATTTAACACTCGGTACAATAGCTAGCGGGCAATTGAAAAAAACCGCTACTGTAACTACAGGAAGATATAACGGTTCTACCGCCTCAGTTAAGCATAAGCTTAATAATTTTGCCAATCTATTACTTAACGGCTATGTAGATTTTGTTGACGTAAGTATGTTTAAACTTTTTGCAGGTGCCGGTATCGGTGTTGCTTCGCTACAAGATAAAATTACTTGGACGGTAAATAATGTAACTGCTTCTACTTCTAGCAAGAAAACATATAATTTTGCCTGGCAAGCATCTTTAGGAGCTTCAGCTGAAGTTGCCGACGGCGTAAAAGCGGAGCTAGTTTATAGCTATCTAGATAACGGTAAAACAAAATCTAAAAATGTTCAATTTGAAAATACAACTTTCCAAACAGGCAGTACACGCTATAAGGGTAATAGCTTAACAGCAGGTATAAGATTCGATATATAATAACAATATAAAACTAATAATATTTAAGGAGACAACTACAATATGAAAAAATTACTTTTAATTGCCGCAGCAAGTGCAACAATTTTATCATCTACTTTATCATTTGCAGACTGTGCAATGGATACAAATCAATCTCAAAATGAAAATAAATGGTATCTTAAAGCCAATGCCGGTGCAATAATTTTTGATAAAGCAAAAGACGGCTCTACAGGTGTAAAAATGAAGTCTAATACTGCATTTACCGGTTCAATCGGCGCAGGTTACTACATCATGGAAAATGTAAGAACCGATTTAACACTCGGTACAATAGCTAGCGGGCAATTGAAAAAAACCGCTACTGTAACTACAGGAAGATATAACGGTTCTACCGCCTCAGTTAAGCATAAGCTTAATAATTTTGCCAATCTATTACTTAACGGCTATGTAGATTTTGTTGACGTAAGTATGTTTAAACTTTTTGCAGGTGCCGGTATCGGTGTTGCTTCGCTACAAGATAAAATTACTTGGACGGTAAATAATGTAACTGCTTCTACTTCTAGCAAGAAAACATATAATTTTGCCTGGCAAGCATCTTTAGGAGCTTCAGCTGAAGTTGTCGACGGCGTAAAAGCGGAGCTAGTTTATAGCTATCTAGATAACGGTAAAACAAAATCTAAAAATGTTCAATTTGAAAATACAACTTTCCAAACAGGCAGTACACGCTATAAGGGTAATAGCTTAACAGCAGGTATAAGATTCGATATATAATATTATATATTATTCTCTAACCGAAACTATAAAAGGGAGTCTTAAACAAGGCTCCTTTTTTGTTATGTATTGGACGAAACTATCCAAAATGTCATTCTCGCGTGGCAATAGCTTTGTTGCATGGCTAATAATTTACCGTATTATGGTTATTATAAGTACGATGTCATACCGTGGCTTGACCCACTACTGTACGAACGTTGAAAAAAGGCTGTGTCATGCCGTGACTTGGTCACGGCATCCAGGAAAATAAAGCCATATTAGACTTATTTTAGAATCTTTTTATGATATTATAAGCTGGACTGAAGTGGTCGTAGCCACGGAATGACAGAATTTTTACCTCTTTATTTAAACGTTCGTACAGTAGTGGGCTTGACCACGGCATCCAGAAAAACCTTAATAAAAAGACTGGATGCCGTGGTCAAGCCGGCGTTGTTGCATGGATCGAAAATTGCCATGAAAAGGGTGTCATTCCCGCGTAGGCGGGAATCCAGAAAGTTAAAAAGTTAATATGAGCAAATTAAATAGTAATTTATTATATAATTTTACTTATTTTAAGTATTTCTCTGGATTCCCGCCTACGCGGGAATGACATAATGGGGTGTGGGAATGACATAATGGGGTGTGGGAATGACATCGAAAATTCGAGCCATACAACAAAGCCTATCCACACAGATTATTGCCTCCTCACGATAACGCGGCTTGCAAGCCGGTTATAACTTCATTTTTGTTTTAAATTGACGTTTCAATAAATTCCCCTAAAGACCTTACTATATTACCGGCAAAAATTTTATAAATTTGTTTACCGATTACTATAACTATAGCCGTAATAATAATCCCGTAAATTATATCGGCCGGGTAATGCATGGCTAAACTTATACGTGCCAATGATACCAGCATAACAACAAAAACCATGATTATTTTTAACGGCAAATTAATATAAGACCAAGCAAAGTAAGTAACCAACACGGCAAGACCTGCATGACTGCTTGGAAAGCTCGATAAGCATCTTTCAAGCTGCACATTTGTAATTGTTACAAAATTATCTAAAGCTAGGCTACAAAAAGGTCTAGGGAAGTTACTCAAAAATTTTAGCGCGGTAAATGTTAGACCAAAGATTGTATAAACTATCCCAATCTCTATTAGTTTATTATATTTATCCCAAAACATACTCTTCTGCTTTGAAGAATCGGCTCCGTAAAACTTTAAGGAATTCGCGTACTCACCTAGTTTATCTAGGCTGCGCGCGCTCACCTCTCGTTTTACGTTCCAATTATCCAAATCATTTGAGTATATCTTGTGCAATTCATTTAAATTTTTAATTTTCTTTAATTGAATATAAAAATATATACAATATAAAATATATATTACGGCAAAATTTGTAATATTAAAACAAAAGGATATAATTTGCAAAAAATATGGTAATATGCCGATATTTGTTATTCTATTAAGAAATAAAAATATTTCTTGATTTAAGCCGTGAAAATTATAAAAAGCTTCTACCATTCCAAAATTAACCTATATTTAAATATTTTATGTTGCAAGTAACAATATTAGGGTGTGGGGCATCTATCGGCGTACCGGTTATCGGCTGCGATTGCAATGTGTGCCTTTCAAGCTCAAATTATAACAAAAGAACTAGATCGGCAATATATATTAATGACGAAAATAGTCAAATTCTTGTTGATTTCGGCTATGATATTAAATATCAGCTAGTTCGCGAAAAGATAAAAGCTTTAGACGCTGCGATATTAACACATGATCATTCGGATCATGTTAACGGTATAGATGATTTGCGAGTATTTTCTTTTATTCAAAATAAGCCTTTAGAAATTTTTACCGATAATGCTACTTCTATGGTATTACACAAACGATATGAATATTTATTTACTACCGGACAGCTAATAACTAAGCCTATTGATTTTTTTGAAAAAATTAAGATCAAAACCATAGAAATACAGTTTTTTAAACAATATCATGGAGCTATTAATAGTTTGGGTTTAAGGATAGGAAATTTTGTTTATTCTTGCGATGTAAGCGATTTTCCTCCCGAAGCAAAGGAATTTTTAAAAGATATAAAAATATGGGTTATAGATTGTATGGATTATACCTCTAATATAAATCACGCGGGACTTGATAAAGTTTTAGAATGGAATGAAATCTATAAACCGGGGCAAATATTGTTAACTAATATGCGCCATGAAATCGATTATCATAAAATTACGGAAATTTTACCGAGTAACATCAAACCGCTTTATGACGGCTATAAATTTACGATTTAGTATACTCGCACCATTTGAAGGGCTTTGCTGCATGGCTCGAATTTTCGATGTCATTCCCGCGCAGTCGGGAATCCATCCTTGTCATGCTGAACTTGTTTCAGCATCTATTACACAAAGATCCTGAAATAAATTCAGGATGACTATAATTTTTCTGGATTCCCGCCTGCGCGGGAATGACATACGGCACTTTTTTAGAACCATGCAACAACGCCGCTCCGAAGCACCTTACTTTCTTCAAGCGGGGTGAGTATACCGGTTTTTCATTGTACAGGAAGATATATATGATTGCTCTTGATAAAGTTTGTAAGCGTTACGGTAAAGCTTACGCACTTAAAAATATTAGTTTAGATTTTAGCGTTAAAGAAACCGTGGTAATAATTGGACCTTCCGGTAGCGGAAAATCAACTTTGCTACGTATTTTAAATAATTTAGAAGAGCCGACTAACGGTTATTTATTAGTGGACGGTAAAAGATTAGTCCCGAAAGCTCGAAGAAAACTTCGGCTAAAAGTCGGGATGGTTTTTCAAAATTTTAATCTTTTTCCGCATTTAAATGTTTGCGATAATTTAATTTATGCACCGATTAATGTTTTAAAGATGCAAAAAGCTGAGGCTACCCTTAAGGCGGAAGATTTGCTTGGGAAATTCGGTTTGAAGCAAAAAATTACCTATTTCCCGACTAATTTATCGGGCGGTCAAAAACAAAGAGTGGCAATAGCTAGGGCGTTGATGATGAATCCCGAAATCATTTTATTTGATGAGCCGACTTCGGCATTAGACCCGGAAAATATTAAAGACGTTATAGAAAATATAACTTTATTAAAAGAACAAATGAAGATGGTAGTTGTAACCCATCATCTTAAATTTGCTAAAGCCATAGCCGATCGGATAATTTTCATGGATCAAGGACAAATTTTAGCAAATCAACCCGTTAAGGAATTTTTTGTTAAACCGGCATCGCATAGAGCGAGGTTGTTTTTAGAAAATATCGGCGATTTGATGTAATTTGATGACGCCATTGCGAGGAGGCAATGCTCACATGGCTACCGGAATCGTCATTGCGAGCGACTGCAGGCGTTGTTGCGTGGCTCCCGGAATCGTCATTGCGAGGAGGGACGTAGTCCCGACGCGGCAATCCGGGAAAAAACACTTTTCTGTCATCCTGAATTTATTTCGACGTTGTTGCATGGCTCAAATTTTTGCAAAGTGTTTCGGTGTCATACCGTGGCTTGACCCACTACTGTACGAACGTTGAAAAAAGGCTGTGTCATGCCGTGACTTGATCACGGCATCCAGGAAAATAAAGCCATATTAGACTTATTTTAGAATCTTTTTATGATATTATAAGCTGGATTCCGTGGTCGTAGCCACGGAATGACAGAATTTTTACCTCTTTATTTAAACGTTCGTACAGTAGTGGGCTTGACCGGCGTTGTTGCATGGCTCGAAAATTAATAAAAAACTCGTCATTGCGAAGCCACGAAGTGGTTGCGGCAATCCAGGCTATCCCGAATGTAATGAGGGATTTAATTAGAATACTAAACAAGTTTAGTATAAAAATATGTTTATACTTGATTGCCGCGTCGGCATAAATGCCTCCTCGCAATGACGATTCTGGTAGCCACGCAACAAAGCCATTACACAAAGATCCTGAAATAAATTCAGGATGACTATAATTTTTCTGGATTCCCGCCTTTAGCTAGAATGACATCGAAAATTCGAGCCACGCAACAACGCCGGCTTGACCACGGTATCCAGTCTTTTACTAAGATTTTTTCTGGATACCGTGGGAGGGGCCTCGGTATGACAATTTTAAGCGATTTTAACCATACCCCAGCCTCTTCCCTGCCGTACTTAATATTTAAAATTTGATAACATTATTAACACAATCTTAGAAATTTATCCTATACCTTACCTTTATATATAGACAAAACAACTCTTATATAGTAATATTATGTTATTTTTTAATAAACAAATTAACTTTTGTCAAGAATTCAACAATATAAGGTATATAATAATGACCGACAATTCTTCAAAACTTTTTCATAAAATACTTAAAACCGGGCTAGTATCCGCCTCAACCGCAGCATTAATGCTAGGTAGTACTGGTGCATTGGGTGCTGGTGCAAGAACCGTAGATGCAGATGCAACATTTAGTACAGGGGTAGGTCTTAATGGTGGTGGGGTTTTTGTCACTGACTCTACATTACAATATGCAGATGACGCTTTTACAGTGAATGCTAATTTAGCAGTAAATATTGCAGCAATAGATGTAAACGGTAAAGCACCTGGCTTATTTACGGTAAATGAAGTTATTTCTTTAGGTGCTGTTGGTAGTGTTGCTGCTGGTGGTGCTGCGTTCCCTGTTACTGTTAGTGATACCTTTACGTTAACCTTAACCGGTACTGCCGGCGCTGGCGTAGCTGCTCAAACTTATACCGGTCTTGGTAATATAACACTCGGAGGAGCAACTGCAGGATTAACTATTACCTCAGCTGCTCCGGCAGTAGTAACAAAACTTGCCGGGACTATAGATGGTGATGCCAATGATCACGGCGAAGTAACAGTTACTACGCCAACAAACTTTACCGGTGTAATAGGTGGAACCAAAACTTTGCTGGCTGTAACGTTTAATAACGGAAATGCTGCTGGAGGAAGTACGGCAGGCAATATATTTGCAACGACAGTAACTATAGGAGAGGATGCAGGAAATAATGCTTCGCTAGTAAAAGCCGGAGCGATAACCGGGGCAGTGAATTTTGCAGCTGATGGTGCGTTAACAGCTAATAACGGCATAACCGGTAATGTGGATTTTAATGGGCAAGATGGAACAGTTACTTTAGAAGATGAGCAAACTATTACCGGTACAGTTGATAGTAGTACAGGAGCCGGTAATTTAGGTAAATTGGTATTTATAGGAGATGGTACTGTAACTCAGGATATTGGAGCTACGAAGGCTATTAATTATATTGATATCCAGGGTGATAATAATACAGCAGTAATACTGCAAGGTAATGTTAATACACAAATTTTAAAATTTACTCAAAATGCTGCAAATGAAGCAGCAACAGTAAAAATTACCGGTAACTTTGCAGGTGCAGTAACATTTACGGGAAATGGTGCTGCTTTTGGTGACGGTGGTATTATTGAATTTAATGATGCTACCGCTAATGCAAGCCATACATTTGCCGCTACTCTTACAGGAGCGGAGAATGCAGACAATGGTCAAATAACTGTTAATACTGCTCTTTTAACAGCAACAGATAGCTCTATCGGTTTTATCGGTAGAGTTAAAATAAATGATCAGAAGGCTTTTGCAGTAGATGCAAAACTAGGAAATGTTGCGTTTGTAATAACTGACTTTAGTTTTGTAGGAAACAATTCTCAGTTAGTCTTAACTAATAGTAGCACTACTGATGATAGAACAATTACCTTTAATGATGATTTAGATCCTGGTGGAAATGTAGGAATAGTCACGCTACAAAGTAAGGGAAATAAGTTATTAACATTAAATAGTATTGACGGGACTAAAAAACTTGGAACCGGAGCTAATTTCAAAGCATTAAATGTCGATGGGCAAGTTACGATTTCAGGGGTTTTTCCCGGTGCCGGGCAGAATAGACTAGACGTAAGCGGTGCCGATCTATTAAATCTCTATAACGGTGCAACATTTACGGATGAAGGCGCTAGCTCAGGAGGAATAGCCACGATAAATGTCGGTGCGGCAAGACCCATCAGCGCTGCTACCGGTCCTGCTCTGCCTGTCGGAACAGCTAAATATATCCTCGATGTGAGTAGTTTTGCGGCAGCAAATGCAGCAGCACCAATCAATCTTCTATCAAATGCTGCTAATAACAATGTGTTAAGCTTTTTATCTGCTGCTTCAGAATTTACTATTCAAAATACAGCAGCAGCAGATCAACTAGTGATTTTCCAAAATCACGTAAAAGGCTTTGATACAGGTGGAGCAGCTGGGGGGGGGATAGTAAACTTAATCAATACTGATGCTGCTACTACTTTAATAGTAAGTGGTGCTGATGCTAAGAAAGCACAACTTGGTAATACCAATAATATAGCACAGCTTAATATCACAGGAAAAGTTCAAGTTTTAGGAAATTATGCTCCTGGAGCCGGTTATAATGCACTTGATCTTAGTAGATCTGATTTATTAAGTATCTATAAAGACGCAACATTTGTTGATGAAAGTGCTACATCAGGAAGCATAAAAAAAATAAATATCGGTGGAGCGCTTCCTGCCGGAGGTGGTGCCGGAAAAGCTATCTATGGCCTTAACGTGAGTTCAACAGCAGTAGCAGGAGCAGCAGCAGTAGCGGCAGGAGGAGTACCAATTGACATTAATCTTTTATCAGCCGCAGATCCAGCAAATGTTTTAACCTTCTTAAGTGCTGATTCGATATTTGGTATTCTGAATGTAGCAGCAGAAGATCAGAAAGTGATTTTCCAAAATCACGTAATAGGTATTAATAACGCCGGCAATGGTGGTGGTACAGTAAGCTTAATCAGCGATAATGGGGGTACTTTAACAGTAAGTGGTGCTGATACAAAGAAAGCACAGCTTGGCAATACCAATAATCTAGCAGAGCTTAATATTACCGGAAATGTTATAGTCACTGGTAATTATACTGCTGGAGTCAATTATAATGCACTGGATGTTAGCAGGTCTGATTTATTAACTGTTGGTAATGATTCATTTTTTATTGACCGGAGTAGTACTTCAGCATCAATAAAAACAATAAATATTGATGGAGATGGAGAATATAGACTTGATGTGAGCACGAAAGCAGCTTTAGCGGCAGTAGCAGGTGTTCCAGCTGCAATTAATCTTTTAAATAATGGTGGGGCAGCAAATGTTTTAACCTTTCTTAATGCTGCTTCGACATTTTCTATTTACAATACAGTAGCAGCAGATCAACAAGTGATTTTCCAGAATCACGTAGTAGGTGTTGCTGGCGGCGGTGGTCGAGTTTTCTTAGAGAGCAGCGGTGGTGGCACTTTAACAGTAAGTGGTGAAAATACTATAAAAGCAAAGATCGGTGATATTAACGATTTAACAGTACTTGATATTGCTGGAAAAGTTACAGTTACTGGTAATCCTACTCCAGGAGCAGCTACTTATAATAAACTAGACATCAGCGGAACTCCTATATTAAACGTATTTAATGGTGCTACATTTATTGATCAAAGTGCTACTTCAGATTTAATAGCAGGAAATATATTTATTGGTGAAAACCGTGGGCAGGCTGGTGATACCCCAGGTCCAGCAGCTCATGCAATAGATGTAAGCTATGCTCCGGCGGGCGCAATAAATTTATTAACAGTAGCGGATCAAATCGTGTTTAGAGATCCAAATTCAGCATATGAAATACAAAATTTAGTAAATGCTCAAGATACTACGGTGACATTACAGAATACGCTTGCTGGCGGATATGATGACGATGCAGGCAACGCAGCGAACAATGGTGGTAAAGTGTTTCTTACTAGCACTAATGCAAATACATTAACAGTTCAAAGTAAGACCGGCGGAGAGACATTCGGTGCTGGTGGAAATGCATTATCAGCACTGGGTATTGTCGGTAAGGTTACAATAGTAGGTACAGCGGGCAAAGCGGTGGATATAAGCAATACCCAGGTATTAGATGTTTATAATGGTGCTACATTTACCGATAAAAGCGCAACATCCGCAACAATAGCAGCAATAAATATTGGCGCTGATCTTGCAGGCGGAGCTGCAACCGGAGCAGCAGTGCATGTGATCGATGTAAGTACTGCAGCGGGTGCGGCGGTTAATCTTTTAGGTGATAACGTTATCTTTAAAGATGCCGGTTCAACATTGAAAATACAGAATACTGTTGCGTTTGATAAAACTGTAACTTTGACTAATAGTATAGAAGGAAATGTTCCAAACGGAGCTGGTGGTATAGTTGAGCTTAATGCCGCTACTAACAAATTAACTATTAACGGCGGAAAAACTCTTGGTACTAATGCAAATAAGTTACAAACCTTGAAGCTTTCCGGTAACGGAGAGATTGTGCTAACAGGAACAAAATATTTTGCTACAAATCTTGACTTAAGCGTTAAGGCAGTAACACTTGACGATGTTCCTCAGCATTTAGAGTTTAGTGGAGACACAATATTAACAGAGACCGGAAACATTGCTAGCGTAGATTTCAAAGGTAAGAATGCCATCATAAATATGGCTAACGGCACAAATATTACCGGCGCCGTAACCAACACTGTTGCACCTCCTACTAACAACGGAACCATAAATTTTGAGGGTACCGGCACGATCGGCGGTAATATTACCGGCCTTGCTATGTTAAAAGTCGGAGCCGGAGCGGTAACTCTTACGGCCGGCGGTCCTACCGTAATCACTGAAATTCAAGGAACCGGCACTGATACTTTAACCTTGGGACCGGACTTTAAGTTAACAGGTAGCATAAACTCGACCGGGGGGAAAGCATTAAAGCTGAACTTTACTAACGGTGGTAGCGTCAGCGGCGTTGTAGGGACTGCGGCTAATTCGGTTGGTGATATTACCACGGCGGGTGTTACAAGTTTTGCAAGCAGCGTTAATGCAAAAGGTACTGCGACATTTGGCGGAACAACAAGTTTTGCCGATACATTTAATAATACGGGAGCAGTTACTTTAGCGGCACAATCGATAAATACATTTAATAAGCAAATAACAGCAACTAGCATGGTAGCAAATAATGCTACTATGATAATTAATGCACCTATGCCAATTAGCGGTACTAATTTAACCGGTAGCGGTACTACTATTACTCTTGGTTCAAATCAGCTGCTATTATCAGCGGGAACTCAGGCGGCCTTTACCGATCAATTAACTTTAAATACCAATTTTGATGGAACAGCAAATACCGGCGGTAATATCTTAATTACTGGTGCTGGTAGTGAAATGGATTTATCAGGGGTAACAAAATTAAAAGTAGTTATTTCTACCACAAATTTTGATCTTAATAACATAAATCCAAACACTCAGTATACTTTAGCTGCGGCTGCATCTGAGGGTACTTTAAAGCAATTAGCATCAGCCGATGCTATCGAAACTGATATTGGGGCTCAGGAAAACCAATTCCTTAAATGGACTCTTAATCCGACATCTTTAGTGTTATCACCTTCTATTGTGGATAACGTAAATGATAGAATAGAAGAGGAACTAACCACAGGAGACTTGAAAGATGCGTCGCTAGGGGTGAAAGCAGATATTAGAGCTTTAGAGACTGCTACTGATCCTAATTCAGAAGGTTTCAAGTTTAAAGTAACTATGGGAAATATTTTGGATAATGAAGAGTTAACAACCAAGGTAATGAAAGCTGTGGGTGATAGCCAAGACCAAGTTCCATCTAGTGATGCAGTTAATAATACGACAGTTGCAGTTACTAATACTGTTGTAAGTGCAATGGGTTCATTAAACTCTAGGATGAATAGTTTCCAAGCTGTTAACCAACCTATAGCGGTTGCTTCCGGTGATGAAGATGAAGCTAAATTCGGTGTATGGGCTACGCCGTTTGTAGGTAATAGTACGCAAAAAATGCGTAACAATATAAATGGTAACAAAACTAACTTTGGCGGTGCCACAGTTGGTTTTGACGGTATGATAAATGATCAAGTAGTTCTTGGGGTTGCGTATACTAGAGCGGGGACTAAGATTAAGCAGAAGAATGATAAAATTGGTGATAGCAGTAAAGTAAAAAGTAATATTTACTCTATTTATGGATTATATAACTTACCAAATAATAATTTATTCTTCCAAGCTGTAGGTTCATATAGTGATAGTAGAATAAAGAGCTACTCACAGCGTTATCAACCGGTAGCGCGTAATACCCTAGCTACGCAAATAGCAAATGGTAATTACAAGTCACGTGGCTTTACCGGGCAGATTATGGCGGGGTATGATTATGTAGCACCGCAAGCAGTTAAGTTAACGCCGATGGTAGGGCTTAGATATTCTAAAGTTAAGGATAGTGGTTACACCGAAACAGGTACAACGCTGCAAAATCTAATTGTTAAAGGCAAAAACTATAATCTTGTGAATGGTCTTGCTGGAGTAAAACTGTCAAAAGATATTAATACGGGTCATATGATATTAACCCCTGAAATTTATGGGATGTTAGACTATGGCTTTAAGAACAAACTGCCAACTCCTGATGCAAGATTGCAAGGAATGACTACTCCTTTCCCGGCAAGTAAATTTAAGCCTGTTAGAACTACTTGGAATGTTGGTGCCGGCGTGACTGCTAAGTATAAGATGATGGAATACGGCATTAATTACGACGCGAATATCGCAAGTAAGTATTTCGCTCAACAAGGTAGTGTAAAAATTAGGGTGAATTTCTAAGGTAAACTGTCATGCTGTGACTTGATCACGGCATCCAGAAAATATTTATACTCATCATTGCGAGCCGCTGTTAAGCGGCGTGGCATGGCTCTTAAAAAGACCTCAACTGTCATACCGTGGCTTGTCCACGGTATCCAGAAAAGCAACTTATAATGGTATTGTTTATATATTTTCCTGGATTCCGTGAATAAATCACGGAATGACATCGTGGAATTTGCTATAAATTTGTAGCCACGCAACAACGCCTCGTTTTACAATAACTAAAAAGTCATGTTAAGTTTACCTTAGCATGACTTTTTTTATGTTATATCAATTATAAATTTGATTTTTTATAGCTTAACCTATATTTTAAATCGAGGTTCTATGCACCTAAATTATATTAATGGATAAATATGGATAAAGACAAAGCTATTGCGGCGGCGCTTGCGCAAATCGAAAAAAGTTACGGTAAAGGCTCGGTAATGAAGCTCGGCGAACGTCCGAATGTTGATATCGAAGCTATATCCACCGGTTCACTTGGGCTTGATATTGCGCTTGGGATAGGAGGCGTACCGAAAGGCAGAGTTATTGAAATTTTTGGACCTGAAAGTTCGGGAAAAACTACGTTAACACTTCATTTAATTGCCGAAGCACAAAAAAAAGGCGGCACATGTGCTTTTATCGATGCCGAACATGCGTTAGACCCGGCTTATGCCAAGAAACTAGGGGTAAATATCGACGAGCTGATTATCTCTCAACCCGATACCGGCGAGCAAGCTCTTGAGATTACCGACACTTTAGTACGCTCCGGAGCTATTGACATGGTAGTAATAGATAGCGTGGCGGCGTTAGTGCCGAAAGCGGAAATAGAGGGAGAAATGGGCGATTCTCATATGGCTTCGCAAGCAAGGCTCATGAGTCAGGCACTGCGGAAACTTACGGCTTCGATTTCCAGAACAAATTGTATTGTTATTTTTATCAATCAGATCAGGATGAAAATCGGCGTTATGTTTGGTAGCCCGGAAACTACGACCGGCGGTAACGCGTTAAAATTTTATGCATCCATACGGCTTGATATAAGAAGAATCGGCGCCATTAAGGATAAAGAAGAAGTAGTAGGTAGCCAGACGAAAGTAAAAGTTGTTAAAAACAAAGTATCACCGCCGTTTAGAACTGCAGAATTTGATATAATGTACGGCTCCGGTATTTCAAAGGAAGGAGAAATGATTGACCTTGGCGTTAAACTTGAACTGATTGAAAAATCAGGCTCGTGGTTTTCTTATAGAGAAACAAGAATCGGGCAAGGGCGGGAGAACGTCAAACAATATTTAAAGGAACATCCGGAAATTTCTACGGAAATTGAACGGCTAATACGCCAAAAATCTTCACAAATCAGTAAGGTAAGTTTAGATAGTGAAGAAGAATAAGCACAGATAGTAAAACGTTCTTGATGTCATTGCTGCGTGGATATCTCAAACGTCATTGCGAGGAGTCGTAGGCATTGTTGCATGGCTACCAGAATCGTCATTGCGAGGAGGCACAAAGTGCCGACGCGGCAATCAAGTATAAACATATTTTTATACTAAACTTGTTTAGTATTCTAATTAAATCCCGAATGTAATTCGGGATAGCCTGGATTGCCGCAGCCACTTCGTGGCTTCGCAATGACGAGTTTTTTATTAATTTTCGAGCCATGCAACAATGCCTAGCGGGAATCCAGGCTTTTCTTTGTCATGCTGAACTTGTTTCAGCATCTTTAGTAGATCCTGAAATAAATTCAGGATGACTATAATTTTTCTGGATTCCCGCGCAGGCGGGAATGACATCGAATGCAAGAGATGCTGAAACAAGTTCAGCATGACAAAAATTAGATTGCCACGGATATAGCTAGCATATCCTCCCAATGACGGGATTTTTTTGTTAATTTCTTATTTACGCAAACAATGCAGCGCGGGAATGATATCAAAAATCCGATTCTTCCAGGCTTTTGGTCCAATTTTGTAAAGGAAAATAAAAATGATAGATTTAACAAATAAAACAGCTTTAATTACCGGTGCAACGGGTGCTATCGGCGGCGCCATTGCTAAATTAATGCATAAACTCGGAAGTCATGTAATTATTAGCGGTAGTAATGAAGAAAAATTAAAGAGTCTAGGGAGTATTTTAAAAGATAATTATACCGCGATAACATGCGACTTAGCAAATCCCGATGAATGCGCTAATTTAATAGCCGCTGCCCCGCAGCTAGATATTTTAGTATGTAATGCGGGTATTACTAAGGATATGTTAGCTATAAGAATGAAAGATGAGGAATTTGATAAAGTTATCGATATAAATTTAAAAGCTAATTTTATTTTAAATCGTGAAGCTATAAAGAAAATGATGCCGAATAAATACGGTCGGATAATTAATATAGCTTCGGTAGTTGCGGTTTCCGGTAATGCGGGACAAGCTAATTATTGTGCTTCAAAAGCAGGGCTTATCGGTATGACCAAATCTTTAGCCTATGAAGTTGCAACCCGCGGGATAACAATTAATGCAGTAGCCCCCGGTTTTATTGAGTCTAATATGACCGGTAAATTAAATGAAGCGCAGAAAGAAGCTATATTACAAAAGATTCCTCTTAAAGCTTACGGTAAACCCGAAGACATAGCAAATGCGGTAGCCTTTTTAGCAAGTGACGAGGCTGCTTACGTTACGGGTCAAACTATTCACGTAAATGGCGGTATGCTGATGGTATAACCATCAGTTTACTAACGGAGATTTGAATTAAATTTAAGGAAATTTACTATATAGATTGACGATAAAGATTAATATGATTATTTTATGCTAGCATAAAATAATTTTTTATGCTAAAAGTTTTGATTTAAGGTAAGGCTTTTTTGAATTTAGGTAAGGTACAGCTAAATTCAGAAAGCTTCAGACAAGATGAATTTGAGGAAGAGCTAAGCTACCGTACTTAAAGTACGTGAGTACAGGCGAATGCCGAAAAATTCACTTGTATCAAGCTTTCTGAATGACGCTGTATACTCTTCTTCACACCACTTGAGTATGGCGTTTATCTAAAAATAAGCCGCTCTTTTTAAGTTCAAGGGAATATATTTTTTTGCTTTCAAGAATATTTAATTCTTGAAGATATAGAAATATAAACAATTTATTTAGTTTAAACGATTTACGGAGTTCAATTATGAGTACAATGAATAGTGTCGAACAAGATGTTATTGAAATTGTTGCTATTACGTTAGGAGTAAAAAAAGATACGATAAGTGCTGAATCACGATTAAAAGAGGACCTTAAAGCTGACAGTTTAAGTACGGTCGAATTGATGATGACAATAGAGGCTAAATATAAAATTGATATATCCGATGAAGAAGCAAGTAAAATACTAACCGTATCGGATGTTGTAAACTATATCCAAAAACAACAATCTATATCTGCGTAAACTAATTTTCTAATCTGAAATTTTTGAAAATATAAGAAAATGTCAACTAAAAGAGTAGTTATTACCGGGCTTGGACTTGTTACTCCTCTAGGGCTTGATGTAAAATTATCTTGGAACGGTATTATAGAGGGGCGTAGCGGAATCAAAACTATTACGGAATTTGATACTTCAAATCTTGCCTGTAAAATTGCCGGTCTTATTGATAGTTCAGAAGAACACGGTTTTAAGCTTGAGAATTTTACCGATCCCGCAGAGGTAAACAAGTTAAGTAAAATGGATAGATTTATCCATTACGGAGTTGCTGCGGCAACCGAAGCAATCGAAGATAGCGGTTGGCTACCTAAGGATGAAGCATCTTGTGATAGAACCGGTTTAATACTCGGTTCCGGCATCGGCGGTCTTAAGATGATAGAGGACACCTCCGTAAAATTGCATCAAGAAAATAACGGAAAAGTTAGTCCGTTTTTTATACCTGCTTCCTTAATCAATCTTTTATCCGGTCTTGTTTCTATAAAATACGGCTTTAGCGGTCCAAATCAAGCGGCAGTAACTGCTTGTTCTACCGGAGCGCATGCTATAGGCGATGCCATGCGCATTATAAAATACGGTTATGCGGATGTTATGATTGCCGGCGGCGCAGAAGCTCCGGTAACACCGGTAGGAGTAGCGGGATTTGTTGCGGCAAGGGCTTTATCTACAAAATATAATGATATTCCTGAATTTGCTTCCAGACCTTGGGATCAAAATCGTAACGGTTTTGTCATGGGGGAAGGAGCCGGAGTCGTAGTTTTGGAAGAATATGAGCATGCAGTTAGAAGAGGTGCTAAAATTTACGCGGAGATTGTCGGGTACGGCTCAACGGGTGATGCGTATCATATTACTTCTCCGCATCCTGAAGGAAAAGGAGCTTATAAAGCAATGAGTAATGCTCTTAAGGATGCTAATATCCCTGCTGAGATGATTAATTATATTAATGCTCATGGGACTTCAACAATAATAGGTGATGCAATTGAATTAGCAGCGGTACAAAGATTATTTTTAGAAGCTAATCCAAAAGTTTTAATGTCTTCCACAAAATCATCGATCGGTCACTTACTGGGAGCTGCCGGAAGTGTTGAGCTAATATTTTCTATTCTGGCAATTCAAGATCAAATCGCGCCGCCGACATTGAATTTAGAAAACCCCATGGAAGAAGTTAAAATAGACTTAGTAGGGTTGCAAGCTAAAAAAGCAAAAATCGATTATGTTTTATCTAATTCTTTCGGCTTTGGCGGTACTAATGCAAGTTTAGTAATAAAGAAAGTTTAGGATTTTAGACTCTATCTATCATAGGTGGGTAGCCCCCACACCGTCATTGCGAGGAGGGACGTAATCCCGACGTGGCAATCCGGGAAAAAATTAGTACAAAATGCTATGTAAATTATTATTTTCCGGATTGCCGCACTCCCTTTGGTCGCAGCTTTGTTGCATAGCTCAAAAAGTAATAAAAATCCGTCATAGCGAAGCCACGAAGTGGCTGTGGCCATCCAGACTATCCCGAATTACATTCGGGATTTAATTAGAATACTAAACAAGTTTAGTATAAAAATATATTTATACTTAGATGGCCACGGCGCCAAGAGGCGCCTCGCCATGACGATTCTGGTAGCCATACAACAAAGCCCGCTGCAGCTAGGAATGACATCAGAAATATTTGTCAAAAATACACTTTCTAATTTGCCTTTATACCCCTTCCACAAATAAATTTTATGACGCCGATATATTATATTAAAAACGGTAATTTAAATTTTGCCGATAAAGTTATTTTATCAAACCTAGAGCTTTACCTTTATAAAGGTGATAAAATTTGTCTAGTCGGTCGTAACGGCTGCGGTAAATCTAGCCTTATGAAAGTAATATCAGGAACTTATGAATTAGATAAAGGCGAGTTATTTAAAGACCCTATCGCGGAAGTAGGCTATTTAACACAAGATGTTATCAATAATTTAAGCGTTAGTGTTTACGATTTTATTGCAGCTGCAGCTCTTGATAAAAAAATAGATAAATATCAAATCGATATAATTTTAGAAAAATTAGAAATCAAAGGGAGTGATAATTTATCTGCTTATTCAGGTGGGCAGATTAGAAGAGCCTACCTTGCTAAAGCTTTAGTATTAGAGCCAGAAATATTATTGCTTGACGAGCCGACTAATCACCTTGATATCAAAACAATTGAGTGGTTAGAAGAATTTGTTAAATCTTATAGCGGTGCTATTATTTGCGTTAGCCATGATAGAGCTTTTTTATCAAACGTTACTAACAAAATTTGGTGGCTTGATCGCGGAGTTTTGCGTAAATCCGAGCAAGGCTTTAAATATTTCGATGAATGGCAAACAATTATCGTGGCACAAGAAGAAGCGACTTTAAGAAAATTAAATAAAAAATTAGAGCAAGAAAATGATTGGTTAAATGCCGGAGTTACGGCTAGACGTAAACGAAATCAAAAGAGGCTCGGCGAGCTTAGAGCTTTAAGAGAAATATCAAGAGAGCATGCAGAAAAGTTATCTAGATCAAAGCAAAAAATCCAAGCAGAACTTACGGAAAATATTGCTAAAAGCAAATTTATTATAGAAGTAGATAGTGTTTCCTTTGGTTATAACGGTAATAAGATTATCGATAATTTTAGTTTTCGAGTGAAAAAAGGCGAAAAAATAGGAGTAATCGGAGCAAACGGCTCAGGAAAATCGACATTCATCAAATTATTAACTAAGCAACTATCGCCCGAAACCGGTAAAGTGATATATGGCGGTAATTTAGATATCTCCTATTTTGATCAACATCGAGAAAAGCTAAATCCTAACCGTACTTTGCAGCAAACTTTGTGTCCCACCGGTGGTGATCAGATATTTTTGCCCGGGAAAACTATGCATGTAGCCGGTTATTTGAAACAATTTATGTTTGACCCGAAGCTGCTTAATGCTAAAACCTCTATTTTATCCGGTGGCGAAGCGAATAGATTATTACTTGCCGGAATTTTAATTAATCCGGGGAATTTGCTTATTTTAGATGAGCCAACCAACGATTTGGATATGGATAGCTTAGAAATTTTGCTAGATATACTTGCAGATTATTCGGGAACATTAATAGTTGTTAGCCATGATCGTGATTTTTTAGATAAATTAGCTACTAGGACTTTAGTTTTTACGCAAGGAAAAATTATTGATTTAACAGGAGGTTATGAAGATTATAAACAATATTTTTCAAGCGCGCCTTCTACAAAAAAACTTACAAAACCCCCTTCCTCCTCGCCTTCCTATAAAGAATCTCAAAATAAAAAACTATCTTATAAATATCAACGTTTACTTGAAACTTTGCCGTTAGAAATAGAAAAATTAGAATTACAAATTAAAAATTTAGAAACAGAACTTTATGATAGTAATTTATATTTAGCCGATCCTGCTAAGTATAATCTGATAACACGGCAATTAAGTTTGTATAAGCAGCAGCGAGATTTGTTATTAAATGAATGGCTGGAGATTCAGGAATAATACTTTACTAAAATACTTTAATATCTCTTGACTGATGTATTAAGATTTGTTAACGTATTTAGTAACTAAAAGATGGTAATCATTATGCTAAGTGTAAACGAGATTATAAAGGAAAAATTAAACAAATTAAAAACAGAATTGGAAAATGTATATTCTCGCGTGCAGGCTGATTATCTTTTAGGAGATATAAAAAGTCTGGCTAATGAAGCTGCAGCAAACGGTATAACAGTTGATATATCGGGACTTGAAAAAGCAGTTGAAACTAAAGTTAAAAGCTTTGAAGTAGATAAAGATATCGATAAAATTCAAGATCAAGAGGAGCAAATCTTAAAAGCAAAAAGGGTGCAAGAGCTTATAGAGAGGGAAGAAAAAGAAGCGCGAGAAAAAATCTTAAAGATTAATAATTTATATAAGAATTTTAAACAAAATATTGATGAAAACATTGATTGGTACAAAGAGAAAAATAAAGACTTAGACAAGGTAACGAATAAGTTAAAAAATGAGGGTGTTGTAGATCACGATCTATTAGATAGTAATTTACTAAGCCATGAGGAAATAAAAGAGAAACACACGCGACATAAACAAATTTATGCCGATAATGAAAAAGTAAATGCGGAGTACAAACAAATTCATGATGAGTTAAAAGGTATAAATCACGAAATCAAAAAAGTAAAAGAGCAGCTTAAAAGAAAAAATTTAAAACCGGAAGAAGTTAAAAATTTGCAAGATGAATTAGCATATAATCAAGAAATATTAAAAATACGTACGTCCTTAGCAGAAAAAATAAATCACGTTAAAAAGCAATCTGATAAAGAAGTAGCTGAACATGAAACTCATAAATTAGCTCATCAAGAAAAAATAGAGAAGTTAGGTAAAGTAATAGCCACGTGGCATGAGAAAGAACCGACGAAATATCAGGACGCTAAAGAAAAACATCAAGCATTACAAAATCAACATGCCGCAATTATGAGTAACGGGGTAGTTAAGGATATTGACCATCATAATAAGGTATTGAACTGGCAGGTAGCAAGTAAAATAAAAAAGCAAATACAAGGAAAGGAACAAGGGAAAAACTATACTACTACTTTATATCCTTCTAAGACTCCGAATAGCAATTTGCCGAATTCTAAAACCAGAACTATATAATAATTAATTTTAACCATAATAAAGAGGATAATATGACGTTAAGTAAAGAAGAAAGAGAAAAAAAACTTAAGGAGATAAGAGAAAAAACAGCACAACAAAGCCGAGATATAGATACTTTACATCAGCAGGCCAGTACAAATGTCAATAATGTTATTGCAGCAACACAAGCAGCAACTAATGATCTCGCTCAGGTAATTAGTAAGCTTGAGAAAGACCAGGTAAGTACAATAGGGGAACCAAGCAGTAGTTGCTGTAGTATACATTAAGTATTTTTTTCTTAATTTTAAGTTTTTGATGTCATTCGCGCGGCATTGTGGCGTTGGTTGCAATGACGATTCCGGTAGCCATGCAACAATGCCGGTCTACGCAACTGCTGTAGGGATAAATCGAACCGGCTTCATTCCCCTTAAACCGGGACACGCTCCCCGCCTTTAGCTAGAATATTCCTTATCAAATAAACCAGCAGATAAAATAGCGGGATAGTTACGATTACAAAAAATAATTTAAATAAGTAGCTATTAAATATCAAGGGCAGCATTTGTGAATAAGGTATTACATCTCCGGAGATTGTGATGAACGTAACCGCAATTACCGTATCGATAAATAATGATATTGCAGAGCTTAAACTCCTTAAAAAAAGATATTTATCGCCGGTGAGCTTGCGAATTAATAAATAAAGATTAATATCGACAAGTTGGGCAGTGTAATTTGCTATCAACGACCCGACTAATGTAATACTATACATGCCAAATACTTTATTAAATAGGTGGTTATCGAGCTTTGACCAGCTAGTTGCATCTAATTTATTCATTAGCATTAAAATTAAAGATACCGAAATACTCATCGTTAATGCAAGTCTAATACAAAATTTTGCTTTTGCTTTACCGTAAAATTCAACGATTAAATTGGTTATTAGAAATGTTAGCGGATAGAAAATTACCCCCACCGATAATTCAAATGTATGAAAAGGTAGAATCGGTAAATACACAAATTTTTGATATATGAAATTGACGACTATTAATAATACCGTGAATAGAGTGCATAAAGTAATGTACATCTTTTCCATTAGGGTATTTGACTGCATTATTTATTATTTTTTTGATAGTTAAGATTAAATAATACTACCATAAAATAAGCTAAAATAGCAAAGCCGCAAAGATATAAAATAGGAAATAGATTAAAATTAAATGATTTCATTGATAATAAACAGATATAATTAGCGGTGCCGGACATTAACATTGAGCCGACGGTATGACCGAAACTTATTACGCGGTAACGCTCTTTAACCGGAAAAGCTTGAATAACGACGCTATGAGCAAGGGCATTAAAGGGAGCGACGGAAGCAGCGAGCATTAGGCAAGCGGCAAGTCCTAAATTAGTCATTTGGTAATAAACCGCAACAATAAAAAAACTACTCGCAATAATCGTACCTAGAAGAGCAGTTTTTACCACTATCATAGCACCCAAGCGATCGGCTATCAAGCCGGCAATCGGCATAAACACTGCAAAGCACATTACTATTAACACCGAGAAACTACTAATAATAAAAACGGTTTGAGGTAACACCATCGGTAAATATTGCTTCATAAAAATAATAGATATCTGATATGTTACTCCAAAGCCTCCCGCTAAAAATATTAGCATTAAAATAACTTGCCATTGTTTTTTGATTAAGGAAGTAAATTCTTCGGTAACTAATTGCTTGTTTTTAGTCTCTTTAAATTCAGGTGTTTCGTCAAATTTTTGTCGGTAATAGATAGTTACCAAAGCAAGCGGTAAGCTTAATAAAAACGGAATACGCCAACCCCAATCGGGAAAAATATGAGTGTTAAAAAAATTAGTTGTGCCGATCCCGATTAATAAACCGATAACGCCGGTGCATCTAGTGATAGCTGAAGCGGTAAATTGGAATTTAGGACCTAAATGTTCAATAACGTAAATTGCCGCACCGTCATATTCGCCGGCGATAAAGATACCTTGCATAAAGCGGCATAAAACTAAAATTATCGTACTCCAAATACCGATTGAAGAATATTCGGGTAATAAACCGATTATTGCGGTCGGAATTACAATACCGATAATAGTAATGCTTAATGCTACCTTACGACCGTATAAATCCCCTATTCGCCCGAAAATAAACGCGCCGATAGGTTTTGATAAATAGGCAACCGCGTAAACGGCAAAAACATTTATTAAGCTCGTTAAATGATCGGTAGCTAGGAAAAATTTCTCGGCAATGATGCCGGCAGAAAAACCGTATAAGCTATAATCGTAATATTCAATGATAGTGCCTAAAAAAGCCCCGATAACTTTATTGTAGGCTTTTTTAGGCGGTGATTTTGTTGTCATGTGAAGGTTTTGTTGTTGTTTGGTAAGTATGGTGTCATGCCGTGGTCGTAGCGGCGTTGTTGCATGGCTCGAAATCATTATAAAAATCGTCATTGCGAGGAGCGTAGCGACGCGGCAATCTAGAAAAAACAATGGTTTTCAGAGCATTTTTAGCTATTTTTTCCTGGATTGCCGCGTCGATGCTACGCATCTCCTCGCAATGACGGCTAAAAAATCGAGCCATGCAACAACACTGGTCGTAGCCACGGCATGACAAAGTTATCTTATACTACTACTCAGCATCCATTTGTTTTTTTCATGAACTTTAAGCCTGTTTATTAACATATCAGCAGTTCCCTCGTCACCTTCTTCTTGAGAAATTTTAACACCTTTATAAAGCGTAGCAATGATAATTTCTTGATCATGAACTAAATCTTTAAGCATTGCAGTTGAGTTAGAATTTATATTTGGCTCTTTAATAGAAGTATGTTTCATTAAATCAGATAAAGGCGATACTTTGGACTTAAGTGTACGGATTCTTTCGGCGAGTTCGTCTATGCCCTCCGCTAAATCTTCATATTGTCCTTCAAACAATAAATGCAAGCTTCTAAATTCTAGTCCTTCCACATTCCAATGATAATTTTGGGTTTTTAAATATAAAGCGTAACTATCGGCTAAAATTACCTCCAAAGCTTTTATTGTACTCATGTTAATACCTATTATTTATTGATAGTTTTTTAATGAGTTTATAACATTTTTCTCAATATTACCATTAATACTTAAACAAAAATTTTACTTGTAAATTAATAAAATTTGAGTTAACGTGTACATGTTATATGTACATTAAGTAAAAATTTTATGAAATCCATTAGTTGCACCTCTCTTAGAAAAAATTTGAGTTCTGTACTCAATACCGTAGAACATGATCATATTGCCTATCTTATTAAAAGAAAGAATCATAAAAATATAATTCTTTTAACAGAAGAAGAATATGAATCTACTCAAGAAACATTATATTTATTGTCTAATCCAATTAATGCCAATCGAATAAAGGAATCTATTGAACAAGCAAAGCAAGCAAAATTTGTTTATACATCGGCAATTAACTGAGGTGCTGTTGGATGGCTCATAATTTACCGTATTATGGTTATTACAAGTATGGTGTCATACCGTGGCTTGACCACGGTATCCAGAAAAAACCTTAATAAAAAGACTGGATGCCGTGATCAAGTCACGGCATGACATCGTACGCTTTGCAAAAATTCAAACCACACAACAATGCTATTAACTGACATTAATCACGAAAATTTATTATTTTTCGGAAAGCCGTTCGGTGGAATTTTACCGACGGCACCCCTTTTAGCCGAAAATTCCGTAATATTTTTCTCAAGCCGTGTTTTACCTCCTATATTCCAGCTTAGACCCTCATTTTTATTGAATATTTTTATATCGGTAAGTTTAGCATTTTTAAATTTTTGCAATATTACCCCTTGCCCTTTTTTCATCTCCGGTATTTCGTCGATATTAAATACTAATAACTTTCGGCTTTCACCGATGCAGGCGACGCTGTCCCCGTTAATTTCCAAGCAGGCAATGCAAGAATAATTTTCCGGCATCTGCATAATTTGCTTCCCGCCTTTAGTTTGCGCTATCACTTCATTTGAATTAACGATAAAACCTTTGCTGTTATCACTTGCTAGCAATAAAAGTTGATCAGGCTTATAAACGAGTATATTAGTTATATGGTTATTGCCTATATCCACCAATAATTTAATAGATTCGCCGTTACCTTTGCCTTTAAAAATATTATCGGCTAAAATAGTAAAAAATTTACCTTCCGAGCTGACTATCAGAATTTTATCGGTCGTGTAGGCTTCCAAAATAAACTTCTCTTCGTCGCCTTCTTTATATTTAATATTGGATAAATCATTGTTATGACCTCTTAAAGAACGCACCCAACCCATTTTTGAGCATAAAATCGTAATCGGTTCTTTAGTTACAAAAGCCGATATATCGACTATTTGAGCGGTAACATTAACTTCATCAAAGCTAGTGCGGCGTGCGCCAAGCAAGGTATTTAAACCGAATTTAGTTTGCACTAATTTTACTTCTTTCTTAACGATTTTCCATAATTCTTTTGGATTATGTAGTATTTCCTCCAGCACGGCTTGTTGTTTTTTTAGATTGCCGTATTCATTAATAATTTCTTGCTCTTCAAGCTTGCGTAAAGAGCGAAGCCTAGTATTAAGTATCGCCTCTACTTGGATTTCGGTTAATTTAAACCGCTCTATCATAATTTCTTTCGGCTCGTCTTCTTCCCGAATGATTTTGATAATTTCATCAAGGTTTAAATAAGCTATCCGCAGACCGTCTAATATTTCTAAACGATGTTTTATTTTATTTAAAAGATAAGTTGATCGACGTGTAACGATATTTTGCCGATGGCTTAAGAATTCTTGCAATATTTCCAGAATATTCATAACTCTCGGCACATTATTACTGCCGATCACATTCATATTAAACTGGATTCTGCTTTCTAAAGTCGTCAATTTGAAAAGCGACTCCATGACTATTTGCGGGTCGCAATTGCGATCACGCGGCTCGATAACCAGCCTGATAATGTCTGTTGATTCATCCCGAATATTTCCGACTAGCGGAATTCTTTTATCCTTTAATAGCAAAGCTATTTGCTCGATAAGCCTTGATTTCTGGATTTGATAAGGTATTTCCGTAACTATAATTTGATACGCGCCGTAAGTTAGCTCTTCTTTCTCCCATCTGGCTCTGACTCTTAAACTACCGCGTCCCGTCATGTAAGCTTGATTAATTACCTCGGCTTTATCAATAATTATGCCGCCGGTCGGGAAATCCGGTCCTTTAACAAAATTCATAATATTAGAAACGCTAGCTTCAGGGTGATCAATTAAATAGAGCAAAGCATCGCATAACTCATGTAAATTATGGGGAGGGATATTGGTTGCCATACCTACCGCTATGCCTTCCGAACCGTTAGCCAGTAAATTAGGAAAACTAGCCGGCATTATTACCGGCTCATAATCGGAATCATCATAAGTAAGGCGGAAATCAACCGTTTCTTTATCGATATCCTCCATTAAAAGCGTACAAATTTCGGTCATACGTGATTCGGTATAACGCATTGCCGCCGCATTATCGCCGTCGACTGAGCCGAAATTTCCCTGTCCGTCAATTAGGGGGTAACGAAGAGAAAAATGTTGAGCAAGACGCACTAACGTATCATATACCGCTACGTCACCGTGCGGATGGTATTTACCGATTACGTCACCTACCACTCTTGCACATTTTTTATAAGCAGAATTCGGCTCTAACTTTAATTGCAGCATGGCATATAATAACCGACGATGCACGGGTTTTAACCCGTCACGCACATCAGGCAGAGACCTCGACATAATAGTCGATAAAGCATAAGCAAGATAACGCTCCGATAAAGCATCGGCAAAATCGATATCTTCAATTTTAGAATCAGTCATAATATGTTGTTTATTTTAGGCTATTTTCTTTTTAGATTCTTGAATTAAAATATCAGCCGGTATATGGAGATTTTCATGTAACCTCCTAATCATAGGCAAAGTAAGGTTTCTTTTTTTGGTAAGAATTTCAGATACTCTACTTCGAGAGCCTATACTTTTTTCTAAATCTTTACGAGAAAGACCAAGTTGCTCAATTCTAAAGTTAATAGCCTCAATAGGATCAGGTATTTCTATTTTGTAATGCTTATCTTCATAATCTTCAATCAACAAAGATAATATCTCTAATTTCTCTGCTTCCTCTGAGTTTTCAGCAGCTTCTAGTAAATTATCTATTTCCTTCAAAGTCTGGTTATATTCTGCTTCTGTTTTTATAATGTTTATTTCCATAATCAAACCTCCTTAACATTTACTTTATCATATTCTGCATGCGATCCTATAAACCTTATATATATAATTTGAAGGTCATATCTTATATGAATAACTAATCTATATTTATTCCCTGAAATATTAAATACTATTCGATTTTTACTAATAATACTACAGCTAGGAAATAGTAATTTTATTTCGTTAGGAGTTAAAAAATTTTCTTTTCTAAAAATTTGATACCATACTTTTAAAGGTTGCTCTGCGTCTCTATACCCACTCTCCCAAAAATCTTTTAATTTCTTAACTGAGATTATTCTCATTACTATATGTGTCTATGATTTTTTTGATTATAACACGATCCCAAAAGGGGAGCAAATTAAAAATTTAGCAAAGTAAACTTTACTCATCAAAGCCGGGTTTGCCGGGTAGTTTAGAGTTAATATAATCTATTAATTGATAAGGTAGTAAATTCATCAATTTTAACACGAAATAGGTTAATTTAGGAAATATTATTAAACCTTTCCGTGCATTAACACCGTTTATTATAATCTGCGCGGCATTACTTGCCGAGATTTTAAAAGGCATCGGGAATTTATTAACTTTAGTCATGGGAGTATCGATATAGCCCGGTATTACCACACATACTTGCACGTTAAACTGAGTAAGATAACCCCTTAAAGCATCGCCGAATATTTTAATAGCCGCTTTGCTAGCTGAATATGAAGGAGCACCGGCGATGCCTAACATGCCGGCCATCGAGCTTATCATAACTATCGTGCCGCTTTTATTTTTAATCATGTGCTGCATACAAGGTAAGATAAAATTTAAACTGCCGTTTAAGTTAGTAGCAAATATTTCTTCTACTTGCTGTGAAGTTTCGGGCTTATCTAATGTACCGGCCGATACTCCTGCAGAATTAATTAAAATATCGATTTTATTATTTTTAATAATTTCCGCTAAATGAATAGCTATTTGTTCTTTATCTCTCACGTCGCAAATAATTGAAATTACCTCAGCTTGATAGCTTTTACAAATAACAGCTACTTCTTCAAGTCGCTGCTGATCTCTAGCAAATAAAAAAAGCCTAGTATCCTTAGCGGCGTATTTAGTAGCTAAAGCCTTGCCAAGACCGCTAGAAGCGCCGGTAATTATGATTGTTTTTTTATGCAAAGTCATTATAGTTATAAGTAATTTTATATCAAAAATAGCAGATATGACACTATATTCAAGAAGTATAACTCAGGATAAGGGGCTTATTATAATTTTATCCTCACCGTCCGGAGCGGGTAAGTCCAGTTTAACTAGAGCATTATTACAAATCGACGATAATTTGCGATTATCTGTTTCAGCAACCACTAGAATGCCAAGGCCTAAGGAAGTTGAAGGAATAAGTTATTATTTCAAAACTAAACCGGAATTTGAAGAATTAATAAAACAAAATATGTTTTTAGAATATGCTAAAATTTACGATAATTATTACGGCACAATAAAAAAATATGTCGATGACTTACTAGATCAAGGTTTAGATGTCTTATTTGATATTGATTGGCAAGGAGCCGGAAATATTAAGCAAGCCGCAAGTAATGTAATATCGATTTTTATTCTCCCACCTAGCCTTGAAATTTTAGAGCGACGTCTAAAGGATAGGGCCGAAGATAGTAACGATGCAATAAAGTTACGAATGCAATCGGCAACAAGTGAAATATCGCATGCAAAAGAGTATGATTATATAGTAACCAACAATGATTTTGATGCTACGCTAAAAAAAATACATTCAATTATTGTAACCGAAAGAATAAAGTTAAAAAAGACTCATTAAATACCGATTATAGGATTTGAGTAATATTTTATATTGCCTCGGTATCGAAGCGATCGGGTGCGGTGTTACGTAAACTTGACGAGTTTGAGGAATTGCTGAAGTTAATTCTCTTAAAGCTGCCGGCATATTATAAGCGGAAGTTACTAAACGCACGGAAGTAAGATTATACGCTACAATAAAATCTGCTGCTTTTTTGGCATAATCCTCTTCGGACATTATATTATTCGTTGCATATATTACCTGCTCGTCTCTAATCTCATGTTCTTTTAACAAATTTCTTAATTGATCTTGTGAAGAGATACCGGTAATAAATAATATAGGAGCATATCCGGCTTTTAATAGAGCAATAGCGGTTTCTACTCGCCGCCCGCCTCCGGCAAATACTATTACGGCATTAGTTATGGTGTTATTAGTTTTATAGGAATTTATTAGATATATATAATATGCAAAACCGCTAACCCAAAGGAGGCATATTATTAAAATAGCTAATGCAATTTTTCGCATTAATTAAATACCTTTTTAAATTCTGTTTGAAGAATTTTATCAAATTGATTCATTTTAATATTAACGCCGATTTGAGTCAAGGAAGTTACTAACGAATCGGTTAATCCGCAAGGGATGATACCGGTAAATTTGTCCAAATCCGTTGAGATATTTATAGCTATTCCGTGATAAGTAACCCATTTTTTTACCCTTACCCCTATTGCGGCAATTTTGGCAAAATCATTATTTTTGTCTTTCACCCAAATCCCTACTTTATCGCTAATAATATATGCTTTAATTCCTAAACACAGTAAACTATTTATCAGCCATTCCTCTAACATTTTAATATATAATTTTAAATCTTTCGTACGGTTAGGTGCTGCTAAATTAAGAATGGGATAGATAATTCTTTGCCCTTCGCCGTGAAAAGTAAATTTCCCGCCTCGACCGGTATAAATTACCGGAATATTATCGGGGTTTAGTAATTCATTTTGCCGGTAACTAGTGCCGGCAGTATAAACTTCCGAATGCTCGACTAAATAAACGGTTTCCGCTAAGGAATTGTTAATTACGCCGCTAACATGCTCCTCCATCAAATTTAGAGTATTTCGGTAATTGGATAGCCCGGGTAAAGTAATGAATTGTACAGCGTCATCTCGATCGCTTGATACAAGCAAATTTTTCGACATTCGCCTGTGCTCACGTACTCTAGTACGGTAGCTTAGCTCGTCTTTAAATTTATCTTGTCTGAAGCTTTCTGAATTTAGCTGTACCATATAAAAATAAATACTATCTTTCAGGACTTTCTTTCTTGTTGCTTTTTAAATGAGATTGTGTAGATAAAAAAGTATTTGGGGTATTGCTAGCTTGCCTAAAAGCCTTAACAATTTCCGGATGCTTATCAATTATTCCTTCTAATTTATCTTTTTTGAAAAATTGCTTTATTGGATCAACTACGATTGCTCTCCATTTTTGTCCAAAACTCATTTCTTTGTTTTCCATTTTAGCACATCTTCTAAGCGCTGCGCCTATATTAGTTTCTAAAGTAGCTTTTTCTTTTTCCTCTTTAATTATCGGTTCTAATATGGAAATTATTCCGGTTTTTAATCTTTGTATTTCTTTATCATCTAAAACCTCAACATTATTTTTATCACAATATTTGTCTAATTGGTCTTTCGCAAAATTGTTACGCTCTTCGGAATTTTTATTAGTTTTTTTAAAACATTTAACTGCCAAAGCTTCAATTTTTGCATCTGCCGGTAAGCTTTGTATTTCTCTGAGTTCGATTTTCTTAAGCCCTACTAATATTCCTTGATCTTGAAAGTTTTTAAGAGTTTTTTTATTAAGATCGGTTATTTGAGATAATGAATCTAATGCAACGCCGGCTTTAGGAGTTCCTTTGATTATTTCATTAATATAAGCGATTTTTTTATCCTCAAATAGAGTTTGTCTTATATTATCATTTGCAATATCTTGTGAGATTTTTAATTTCTTCGGTAGGTCATATCTAATATCTTTATTAAATTCAGAGATATAAACATTCATTTTAGGCATCTCTGAAGCACAGCCGGGGATGAAATCCTTTCCTTTCAAATTAGTAATATCTACTTCTAAAACCCCTTGAGCATAATCTACGGATTCGTTGGAACTTGCACGGTCAATATGAATACCCATATTAGATCTACTCCGAACTATTACTTTATTATCTTCTGCTACTTCCACCATTAAAAAATCTCTTTCTCTGTTCATATCAGGAGTACCGTTCGGGTAAAGTTGCTGCATTTTATCTTGAAAATTCTCAGTATAAGCATTAATAGGAAACCAACCGGCTCCAAATGTACCTTGATGCCATAAAGTAGTAATAAAATCTTTTTGCTCTCCGGTTAAAGATGATTCATTCTTTAGGGTTTCTGCATTAATAATTCTTGTACTACCTGATTTATCTTTAAATAAGATTTCTGCTCGTGGATCAACTTGAACCGTGTTACCGTTTATGTCCGTGATTGTACCGCCGATATCTTTAGTAGTTTGTTCTTGAACTTCTTGTTTGTAAGCATTTAGCCTATTTTCTAAGCTAGCTGCTATATTCTTAGAAGTTATATTCGGTTTATCAAATTCTAGGAGCATTTTAGCCGAAATTGCTTCTGTAGTCGTAAGAGTATTTTTCCCTCCCGTGTCATCAATTAGATTAGCACAAGAGCTTAAAAAATTATTTAATTCAGAAGATATTTCAGTAGCAGGTTTTTTGATTTCCTCATAAAATTCTGCTTTGAATTCAAAATTTTCCGGTTGTTGCTTTCTGTTTTTAGCGTCTTGAAAATCCTTTCTTTTTGTAAGTAATTCTAGGTCTTTTAATAATTTTTCAGTATATTTTTCTTTTAATTCAGCAATAGAAGGTTTAGTAGAAGAATTTAGAGCGTGATGCAATGCTTTTAACCCCCCAACTTGAATTTCTGACTTCAGCATTAACAAATTTGTTATTGGATGAGGGTTATTTGTTTCTTCTAAGGATAAATTATCTCGATAGGTATTTAAGTCGTTAAAATCAATTTTTATACAGTCATATAGGTTTGTCATTAGGCATAATACTCCTTAATAATTTTCTAATTAAACCAGTGTTGTTGCATGGATTAGAAATTGCCATAAAAAGGATGTCATTCCCGCGAAAGCGGGAATCCAGGCTTTTTTTTTGTCATGCTGAACTTGTTTTGCGCATCTTTTTAGTAGATCCTGAAATAAATTCAGGATGACTTAAAAGTATTTTTTGCTGGATTCCCGCCTTTAGCTAGAATGACACCGAGAGCGTTTTTAACCATCCATGCAGCAACGCCAATTAAACCCCAACTATTGATAAGTTTTAGCTTAAAAACTTATCAATAATTCGCGTTAATTAAAGTTCCGGATCCTCGTATTTTACTTCTAATACTTCATAAGATTTTAGTCCCTTGGGTGTTGTTACTTCTACAACGTCGCCTACCGACTTGCCGATCAGAGCTTTAGCAAGCGGCGAAGCTATCGAGATTCTTTTTTTAGTAATATCCGCTTCATACTCTCCAACAATGATATAGGTAACTTTTTCTTCGGTTTCATCATCAATTAATGTAACCGTTGCGCCGAATTTTATACTATCACCTGAAAGCTTTGAGATATCAATAATCTCGGCTCTTGCCATTATATCCTCAAAATGTAAAATACGTCCTTCAACAAAAGCCTGTTTCTCTCTAGCGGCATCATATTCGGCATTTTCCGACAAATCACCAAACTCTCTAGCTGTGGCTATATCTTGAGTAACTTTCGGACGTTCTACGTGTTTTAAATTTTTAAGTTCTAGCTCTAATTTTTCAAAGCCTTTATTGGTAATAGGAAATTTTGCCATAATTATCTTGTCTAAATTAAGTATTTTTGATACACTGCTCTTAAGCAGACTATTAAATTATAAATATGTACTTAAGCTAGTATATTTATATTAATAAAATTTGTCAAACAAGCCTTTAATAAATTGTATTGGATTGTTAGTGTTAATTTAAGGAATAACGCTAGAAAATGTCATTCCCGCGCAGGCGGGAATCCGGACTTTTCTTTGTCATGCTGAACTTGTTCAGCATCTATTGAAAAAGATACTAAAATAAATTCAGCATGACTTTATTGGGTGTTTTGTGGATTCCCGCTTTTAGCTAGAATGACATCGAAGCTGCTTTTTACCGTCCATGCAACAAAGCCTACGGTTCCTCGCAACAACGCCCTTAAGTCGCCACCCATGCGTCGTTGCCGGAATGACATAAACATCTTTAACCTATCCACGCAATAATGTAAGCTTGTTTAGATATATGAAAATTATAGACTTAAATTTTGAACTAAGACGTAAAATTTTCCACTTATCTGCTTTAGCGATACCGTTATGTTATGTATTTACATCTAGATTAACTGCTATCTTGTTGTTATTCGTAATTGCGGGATGCGCTTTATATCTTGATATATCTCGGCATTATAATGGGACGATTAGAGAATTTGTAACTAAATTTTTTACAAGAATTATGAGGTCGGAAGAGGCTAGCGGCTCATTTCGCTTAAGCGGTGTTAGCTTTATGATGTTGGGCTTTTTTGTCACCGCTCTTCTTTTTCCTAAAAATTTAGTAATTTGTTCGTGGCTAATTTTGATAATCTCCGATTGTTTAGCGGCGTTAGTCGGGATAAAAATAGGTGAGCCTTTAGATAACGGCAAATCAATAGCGGGAGCGAGTGCTTTCTTAAGCTCGGCGGTTTTCATCAGTATACTAGTCTATTTTTTCATAGGGTATAATACAAGTTTTATCGTTATAATAATTAGTTCTATAGCTGCAACCGCTGTTGAGTTCTATTCAAAACAAATAGGCGTTAACGATAATTTATTAATCCCGCTTGCTTATTGCCTTTCTACTGTTATTTTTAGTATACTCCTGTAAAATGAAGAGTTGTGATAGTTGTGATATACGAAGTTCAACTTGGAAAAGAGCAAGGAGGCTGTAAGCCGAGGAGCGGAGCGTACACTTAAGTACGTGAGCACCGGAGGACTTACAAAGGCGACGACGCCAATTTTTCAAGTTCAACGAGTATATTATGAGAGTTCCGTTAGAATTTTATGAACTTTTAAGAAATCGTATTAATATCTCGGATGTAGTAAGGCAAAAGGTAACCTTAACTAGAAAATCCGGTAATTATATCGGTTTATGTCCCTTTCATCGAGAAAAAACTCCTTCCTTCACAGTTAACGATTCTAAACGATTTTATTATTGCTTCGGTTGTGCGGCATCCGGTGACGTAATAAAATTTAACGCTCAAATTAGCGGGTTATCTTATTCGGAATCAGCCGTAAAACTTGCTAGTGATTACGGTATAGAATTACCCAAATTAACAGAGCAGCAAAAAGAGCTTTATGAAGAATCCGATGAGATTTTAAATATTTTAGAACTGGCTAATAAGTTTTTTAGATCGCAAATTTCCCCTAAAATACTAAATTATTTACATAATCGCGGTATTAATGAAGAGACAATAAAAGAGTTTTCAATAGGCTTTGCACCGCCCGGTAAAGAATTACAAAACTTTTTTAAAGAAAAAGGTATCGAACCCGTAAAGCTTGAAAAAGCCGGATTGATAGGGAAGAGAGAAAACGGCAAAATATATGAAATATTCTATGATCGGATAACTTTTCCTATTAGGAATATATATAATAAAATAGTTGGGTTTGGCGGTAGAGTCCTTAATGACGGCATGCCTAAATATTTAAATTCTCCGGAAACTATAGTATTTCAAAAAAGTGAAACTCTGTACGGCGAAAATAAAGCAATTAGCAGCGCATATAAAAAGAATCGCTCGATTTTAGTTGAAGGTTATTTTGATGTTATTGCTCTCTATCAAGCCGGATTTAATGAGGCGGTAGCAAGTTTAGGTACGTCCGTTACCGAAAGCCATTTGCAAAAATTATGGCGTGCCGGGGATGAGATTATATTATGCCTTGACGGGGATGCTGCCGGAGTAAAGGCAAGTATAAGAGCAATTAATATTGCTTTGCCGTTAATAAATAGTAATAAAAAGATTTCTTTCATTAGATTACCGGCGGGCTTGGACCCTGATGATGCCGTTAATAAAAATAATACGGAATTTTTTACACATCTAGTAGAGAAAAGAATTAGCCTATCGGAAATGATTTGGGATATAGAATATAGCGGCAAAGTTTTTAGAACCGCAGAAGATAAGGCTGTTTTGGAGAGGAATCTGAAAAATTATTGTGCAAAAATAGCAGATAGGGATTTAAGTACTAATTATTATAGATTTTTTAAAGATCAAATATGGCAAAATTTAGTTAGTAGAGGGAAGAGCGCTACTAAAAATTTAAATATTGTTCCTTCAAGCCCTGATTATTCAGAATTCGAGATATTAGAACATGCATTTTGCGCTATATTGGTTAAATTTCCGGAGATGCTACAAAACGGAGATGCACGAGATTTTTTATTGAATTTAAATTTTAATAACAAACTACTTGAGGAGTTTCGTAACTGGTATTTTGAAGAAATTATCGATACTAATATAGAGGTGGACAATATTAGTATGATTGTGGAAAATACTAGCTTTCTTGATATTTTTTTACTATTATCAAGCTCTGATAATCTGTTTTTAGGTATGCCTTTTAATAAAGATAATGTTCATTTAGACCTATTTTGGCAATGGTTACTTAAAAAACATTATCTGATATCATTAAAACAAGAATATGTTTCTATTATTCAAACCGGCGACAATGAAGGATTTGAAAAAGCTTTATTGTACCAAAAAGAAATTTTGAAAGTTTCAAGTGAACTTCAAATTTTAAATGAGAGGCTGTCTTCAGAGTTATTTTAATTGATAATTAAAGAGGTTTTATAGCGAAAATTAATAAGTTTTTTGCTGGAATAGCTGTTCCTATTTCAAAAAAAACTTATAATTTGTAGCAAAAAAGAATTTAATTAGCTTTAAAATTAACTTTGAAGACAGCCTCTAAGTCTTTTAACAATTGATCTAGGCATGTAACGTATGAGCAATATAAATAAGGATGTAGATAAACTAGATAGTTTGGTTAAAAAAGCTAAAGCTAAAAAGATAGCCGTAACTTATGACGATTTAAATAAAGCTCTGCCTATTAATAAAAATTTAACGGTAAACTATCTAGAAAAGGCAATATTAAAATTTTCCGATGCCGGAGTTGATATTTTAGAACCCGGAGAAGATGATGAAATTAAGCTAGATATCGGCATGGATGAAGAATTTAAGTTAGCTAGTAATGTCGATCAAGAAGTGGAAGATGAAGCTGAAGAAGAAACTTTAGGCACTACCGATGATCCGGTAAGGTTATATTTAAAAGATATGGGCGGAGTCGATCTTTTAACGCGCGAAGATGAAATAGAAATAGCTAAGAAAATCGAAGGAGGGCGGAAGTTAATGATTTCATCATTATGTGCAAGCCCTGTTGCTATGAAATTTTTTATAACATGGTATGAAGATTTAGTTAACGAAAAGATGTTAGTACGCGATTTGATCGAGATAGAATCTAATATAATACATGAGGAAGAGTCGGAGCTTGAAGAAGATCCAAATATTGATCCCGAAATTGATGAACTCGAAGAAAGCGGTTTAGCGATCTCTACTATGGAATCGCAAATACTACCGAATATTATTGAGCGTATGAAAAGAGTCTCGCATATATGCGAAGATTTAGTAATGGAGGCAAAAAATTATTATGCCAAGCCTTCTCAATCAAAAACATTACAAAATAGTAAAAAATATATAGCTAATTTAGAGTTATTAGTAAATGAAGTTTCGGATATTCATTTTAATTCCAAAAGAATAGAAGAAATTCTTAATAAAATGTATAGCATAAATCGGGATTTAATAAATAAAGAAACGGCATTTTTAAAATTAGCCGAAAAATACGGTATAAGCCGTCAAAGCTTTTTAGGAGAATATATCGGCGTCGTTATTAATACTGCTTGGAAAGAGCAGATGAAAAAAAACAAAAAGTCTGCTTGGAAGGAGCTAATTAATAAGGAATCAAATTATATTGATCAAATGATTAATGAATTATCTTCTATAGAATCCGGTATAGGTCTTTCGGTAGTTGAGTTTAAAAAATTGGTAAATACTATCCAAAAAGGCGAGCGGCAAACTTTGCAAGCAAAAAAAGATATGATAGAAGCCAATTTGCGACTTGTTATATCGATTGCTAAAAAATATGCCAACAGAGGTTTACAGTTTTTAGATTTAATTCAAGAAGGCAATATCGGCTTAATGAAGGCGGTAGATAAATTTGAGTATCGTAGAGGTTATAAATTTTCTACTTATGCAACTTGGTGGATTAGGCAAGCTATAACGAGAGCCATCGCCGATCAGGCAAGAACTATACGTATCCCCGTACATATGATTGAAACAATCAATAAAATCATTCGTACTTCAAGACAAATGCTTAATGAACTCGGTTATGAGCCTACCGCGGCAGAAATTGCAGCTCGTTTATCGATGCCGCTCGATAAGGTACGCAAAGTAATGAAGATAGCAAAAGAGCCTATAAGTCTAGAAAACCCAGTAGGAGATGACGACGGTAGTTTCCTAGGCGATTTTATTGAAGATAAAAATGCCGTAGCACCTCTTGATGCTGCGATCCAATCAAATTTACGGGAAGTGACAACTAGGGTACTTGCAACGCTTACGCCGCGTGAGGAAAGAGTGCTTAGAATGCGTTTCGGTATAGGTATGAATACCGATCATACTCTAGAAGAAGTAGGGCAGCAATTTTATGTAACTAGAGAGCGTATAAGGCAAATTGAATCAAAAGCTTTGCGTAAATTAAAGCATCCGATTAGGTCGAAAAAGCTTAGTAGTTTTAGAAGTAACGGGAAACGGGTCGATAATCCGGATTCTCTAATGGGGGGATAAGGTTAATGTTTCAAGGAGTATTGTTGGGTGGATACCGGAATCGTCATTGCGAGAAGCTGTAGGCGTTGTTGCATGGATCGAAAATTGCTATATTTCGGGTATTCTTTAAAAGTACCGCGGTGTCATCTAGTTGCTTGACCACGGTATCCAGTCAGGCTTTTTAATTTTTTCTGGATACCGTGGTCAAGCAACTAGATGACAAGTTTTAAGCGATTTTAACCATCCACGCGGGCAATGCCTCCTCGCAATGACGTTGCGATATTTATACTGACCTTATAATAAACTACTTGCGTTATGTACTATCGATATAAAATTAACGTGGAATATTTAGGTACCGGACTTGCCGGTTGGCAAAGGCAATTAAACGTAATGTCCGTCCAGCAAATATTAGAAGAAGCCGTTTATAAATTTAGCGGTGAACAAGTAACCGTCTGGGGATCGGGTAGAACCGACGCAGGAGTTCATGCCTTAGGGCAGGTAGCGCATTTTGATATTTCTAAATATATCCTACCGTATAAAATTATTAAAGCAATTAATCATTTTGTGCGTCCTTATACAGTGGGGGTAAGAGATTGCATTCTCGTAGACGATAATTTCCATGCAAGGTTTTCGGCTCTAACTCGTCATTATATGTATAAAATTATTAATAGACCGCATGCAGTAGTGATTGATTTTAACAGAGCGTGGTGGATTAGCGAACCTTTGAACGTTGAATCTATGAAAGAGGCAGCTTTACATCTTGTAGGAAATCATGATTTTACTTCATTTAGAGCTACGGCCTGCCAATCAAAATCGGCAATAAAAACTTTGTCGAAAATTGAAATTATTCAAGAGAATGAAGAAATAAAATTCTACTTTGCCGCTCCGTCATTTTTACATCATATGGTGCGTAATATCGTTGGAAGTTTAATATTAGTCGGTCGGGGTATTTGGCAAGCACAAGAAATGAAAACGGCGTTAGAGGTAAAAGATAGAAAGGCTGCAGGTCCAACCGCTCCGGCTTACGGTTTATATTTTGTAGGTGTGGATTATTAATCAGTGTCATCTAGTTGCTTGACCACGGTATCCAGAAAAAATTAAAAAGTCTGACTGGATGCCGTGGTCAAGCAACTAGATGACACCGAAACACTTTGCAAAAATTCGAGCCATGCAATAACGCCCCGCCTTGAGCGGCATTGTTGCATGGCTCGAAAATTAATAAAAAACTCGTCATTGCGAAGCCACGAAGTGGCTGCGGCAATCCAGGCTATCCCGAATGTAATGAGGGATTTAATTAGAATACTAAACAAGTTTAGTATAAAAATATGTTTATACTTGATTGCCGCGTCGGCATAAATGCCTCCTCGCAATGACGATTCTGGTAGCCACGCAACAAAGCCGCCTTGAGCTAGGAATGACATTTAGAGCGTATTTACAAATAATATTAGAAAACAACTTAAGCGAGTTTGAAATGGACAATTATGATTTAGTAGTAATAGGCGGCGGGCCCGGTGGATATGTTGCGGCAATTAGAGCGGCGCAATTAAAGAAAAAAGTTGCTTTAATCGAGAAAGAGCATTTAGGAGGAGTATGCCTTAATTGGGGGTGTATACCGACCAAGTCGCTACTTAAATCGGCAGAAATTTTTGAGCATATAAAACATGCTGCGGATTATGGTGTTGAAGTAGGTAGTTCGACGATTAATATAAGAAAAATAGTTGAGCGTTCAAGAGAAATATCCGCTAAGTTAGCCGGCGGTGTTAAATTATTGCTTAAAAAAAATAAAGTTACCGTAATAGACGGGATAGCGTCACTAAGTGCTGATAAAGTAATAAATATAGATTCATCGCTCGGTAAATCTGCGATAAAGGCAGAAAATATTATTATTGCTACGGGAGCGCGCCCAAGAATTTTAAAAGGATTTGAGCCTGACGGCAAACAAATTTGGACTTCTAAAGAAGCAATGGTGCCGTCAGAACTGCCTAAATCGATGATTATAGTAGGTTCGGGCGCAATCGGGATAGAATTTGCTTCGTTTTATAATAGCTTAGGCGTGGATGTTACGGTGATTGAAGCGCATAGCCGAATATTACCCGTTGAGGATGCTGAAATTTCTTTAATTGCTAGAAAAAGCTTTGAAAAAAGAGGGATAAAATTTTACACGGATGTAAAGCTTTTAAAGCAAACTAAAATGAAAGATAAAATAGAGATAGAACTTGAAAATAGAGGAATTTTACCGGCTGAAATTTTGCTGATGGCGGTGGGGATTATTGCTAATACCGAAAATTTAGGTTTAGAAAAAACCAAAATCAAAATAGAAAGCGGTCATATAGTTACGAATGAATTTATGCAGACTAGTGAGGCTGGAATTTATGCTATAGGCGATGTAGCAGGCGGACCATGGCTTGCACATAAAGCAAGTCATGAAGGAATTATAGCCGCAGAATTTATAGCGGGACTTAAACCCCATGCCGTTAATAAGTATAATATTCCGGGGTGTACTTATTCCTCTCCGCAAATCGCCAGTGTCGGACTCACGGAAGAGGCGGCTAAAAAAGCGGGCTATCAGCTAAAAGTCGGGAGATTTCCTTTTGCGGCAAACGGTAAAGCCTTAGTTATCGGCGATAGTGAAGGGATGATAAAAACTATTTTTGATGCTAAAACCGGCGAGTTGCTCGGAGCTCATTTAATAGGAACGGAAGTTACTGAATTAATTCACGGTTATGTAATTACTAAAAGCTTGGAAGGAACTGAACTTGATTTAATTAATAGTATTTTCCCACATCCGACATTATCTGAAATGACGGCAGAATCAGTATTGCAAGCATTTGATAGAGCTATACATATTTAAAAATGTCATTCCTAGTTGCGATATGTTGTGCGAATACTCCAAACGTCATTGCGAGCGACTATAGGCATTGTTGCGTGGCTCGAAAAACCCGTCATTGCGAGGAGGGACGTAGTCCCGACGCGGCAATCCAGAAAAATATAGTCATCCTGAATTTATTTCAGGATCTACTAAAAAAAGATGCGCAAAACTTGTTCAGCATGACAAGGACCGGATTGCCGCGTCGACATAAATGCCTCCTCGCAATGACGGATAATAGATTCTCGCCTTTAGCTAGAATGACATTAAAGGCTAAAATTAAGGTAAAAATTTACAAATAGTTTATTACACTAAGACTTATAAAGTACCATGACTAGAGAAAAATTAATTAAAAATTATGCCGCTGCATTGTTTAATAACGGTAGAGATAATAATACCTGGGAAGAAATTTTTGAACAAATCAAGGTTATAAATCAAGCTATCGATGATAATATTGATATCAAAAAGGTTATGTGTTCGCCTATAATTCATAAGCTTCATAAAATTAAAGCAATTAAATTGCTAGCAAAAACGTTTAAAATTGATAATATGGTGCAAAATTTTTTATTGTTATTAATAAAAAATTCCCGTATGTCTATTTTATCGGAGATAGTCAAAGCTTATCACCAATTGCTAGATGAAAGTAAAAATATAAAAAAGGTGCAGGTTACTTCCGTTAAACTATTACAGTCACAAGAACAAGATTGGCTAAAGAATTATATAGAGGAAGAGTTGAAACAAAAAGCCGAGATAATTTTTACTTTAGACCCTGCAATTATCGGTGGGGTGGTCATTAAATATGATAGTATATTACAAGATTATTCCATACAGGGAAGTTTAAACAAAATAGCAAAAACCTTAAAGGCGGCTAGGGTTACTATATGATACTTAAGTCAGCTTAAGGAGTAGAAACGTAAGCCGTCATTGCCGAGGAGGCATTGGCGTTGTTGCATGGCTCGAATTTTCGATGTCATTCTCGCGAAAGCGGGAATCCAGAGAATGATTTAAGCGAATTATATAGTAAATTTTTATATAATTTTGTTTATTTTAAGTATTTTTTCTAGATTCCCGCCTGCGCGGGAATGACATACGGCACTTTTTTAGAGCCATGCAACAAGACCAGTCAAGCCACGGCATGACACCGGATTGCTTTGCAAAAATTCGAGTCATGCAACAAAGCCTATAGCGGCTTGCAATGATATAGTTATAGCAATACCGTTTTTGGATGGAGGATAAAATAAATGAAGTTAAAAGCCGTTGAAGTTGCCGAAATATTGCAAAAAGAAATTGCCAATATCGATCAGCTCAGTGAATTACAGGAAGTTGGGCAGGTGATAACTATCGGTGACGGTGTAGCTAAAATATACGGTCTCGATAACGTAAAAGTCGGTGAAGTAGTAGAATTTGAGTCAGGAATTAAGGGGTTTGTTCTTAACTTAGAAACCGACTGTGTGGGTGCTGTGATTATGGGGGATGATAATCAAGTAGAACAAGGCGATAAAGTAAAAAGAACTAAAGAAATTTTAGAAGTGCCGGTTGGGAAAGCTTTGCTTGGTCGAGTCGTTGATGCACTCGGCAAACCGATTGACGGAAAAGGTGATATTGCGGCAGAGCAGTATCGGCATATTGAGATGAAGGCGCCGGGAATAATAGCCAGAACTAGCGTTAGCGAACCGGTGCAGACGGGCATTAAAGCTATTGATTCGCTGATTCCGATCGGTAGAGGTCAAAGGGAGTTAATTATCGGTGATAGGCAAACGGGTAAAACCGCGATAGCTATTGACACTATTATCAATCAAAAACAAACTCATCTTCTGGCGAATGAGAAGGATAAAATTTATTGCATTTATGTTGCCGTCGGGCAAAAAAGATCAAATGTTGCGCAGATAGTAAAAAAATTAGAAGATGCCGGCGCGATGGATTATACGATTATTGTCTCGGCAACGGCATCGGAAGCGGCCGCGCTACAATTTATTGCGCCTTATTCTGCTTGTAGTATGGGAGAGTATTTTCGTGATAACGGTATGCATGCTTTGATTATTTACGATGATTTAAGTAAACATGCGGTAGCTTATCGGCAAATTTCATTATTACTTAGAAGACCGCCGGGGCGTGAAGCTTATCCGGGTGATGTCTTTTATTTGCATTCAAGGTTGTTAGAGCGAGCCGCTAAAATGTCTGATGCGGAAGGTGGAGGGTCGTTAACCGCTTTGCCGATAATTGAAACACAAGCAGGTGACGTATCGGCATATATCCCGACTAATGTTATCTCAATCACCGACGGGCAGATATTTTTAGAAAGCGAGCTTTTTTATAAAGGTGTAAGACCTGCAGTAAATGTCGGTATATCGGTCAGTAGGGTAGGCTCCGCTGCGCAAATAAAAGCTATGAAACAAGTAGCAGGTTCGGTGAAACTTGAGCTTGCACAATTTAGAGAACTTGAATCCTTTTCACAATTCGGTTCTGATTTAGACCCCGCAACTAGGAAGCTTATCGATCACGGCAAAAAACTTGTCGAAATATTAAAGCAAAGTCAGTATCACCCTTTTCCCGTAGAAGAGCAAGTAATTAGTATTTATGTCGGCACTAAGAAATATTTAAATGATGTTCCTGTAGAAAGAGTTAAGGAATTTGAACATCAATTGCTTGAGGAAATGAGGAGTAGTAAAAAAGATATTTTAGACTCTATTAAAAATGAAAAACGCATAACAGACGAAAATGAACAAAAGTTAAAGGTGTTTTTAGAGGAATTTGTGAAAGGATTTTTAGTTTAAGAATTGTCATGACGTGGCGGCATTGTTGCGTGGATTGTTAAAAGCGCTCTCTATGTCATTCCTAGCTAAAGGCGGGAATCCAGGCTTTTCTTTGTCATGCTGAACTTGTTTCAGCATCTATTACACCAAGATACTGAAATAAATTCAGGATGACTATTATTTTCTAGATTCCCGCCTTTAGCGGCGTTGTTGCATGGCTACCAGAATCGTCATTGCGAGGAGGCATTTATGCCGACGTGGCAATCCAGTTAAACATATTTTTATACTAAACTTGTTTAGTATTCTAATTAAATCCCTCATTACATTCGGGATAGCCTGGATTGCCGCAGCCACTTCGTGGCTTCGCAATGACGAGTTTTTTATTAATTTTCGAGCCATGCAACAACGCCGCCTTTAGCTAGGAATGACATCGTTGGTATAAAAAAATATGTCCTTAAAACAATTAAGATCAAGAGTAAAGAGTATTAAGTCTACTCAAAAAATAACTAAAGCGATGCAATTGGTATCGGCGGCTAAACTTGCAAAAGTAAAGAGTCAAATCGTTAATTCCGGTTATTATGTAGAAGCGATACAAAAAATGATGACTACTATATTGTCCGGTAATAATATATATGATTTATCTGAAGAAGATCAAAAATTTTTTTCTAATGAGTCGCAAGATAAGTCACGTCTATTGATAGTATTGACCTCTGAACGCGGATTATGCGGGATGTTTAATTCATCGATAATTAAACAAGTAAAAACCGATATTATAGATTTGGAAAATAAAGGCGCACAGATAAAGCTTATTATTATCGGTAAAAAAGGTTACGAAGCACTTAAAAAGAAATATGCAAATTATATCGATAGTTATTTTGAACTGTCAAAAACGCATGACGAGAATTTACTTTTTCAAATAAAGCAAAAAATTATGGAAGCGGTGGAAAATTCAGAAATTAGTTACTGCTCGGTATATTTTAATAAATTCAAAAATGCGATGACGCAAATAATCACTAAGCAACAAATTTTACCTATTGAAAAATATGATAAGATTGAGGAAGAAAAAGCCGTAAATTATATTTATGAGTATGAAGGTGAAAATCTCATTGCTAATATGATTAATTTATATGTTAATTCTCAAATAAATTATGCATTGTTGCAAAATATGGCAAGTGAGGAAGGCGCAAGAATGACCGCTATGGAAAATGCGACAAATAATTCTAATGATATAATCGACAAATTAACTTTGAAGTTAAACAGATCGCGGCAAGCTATTATTACTAATGAGTTGATAGAGATTATTGCCGGAGCGGATGCTGTATAGCCTGTTTATGTCATTCCCGTGAAAACGGGAATCCAGACTTTTCTTTGTCATGCTGAACTTGTTTCAGCATCTATTGAAAAAGATCCTGAAATAAATTCAGGATGGCTTAAAAGTATTTTTTTGGATTCCCGTTTTCACGGGAATGACATAGAAGGCAGATAGGAATAACATCGATAACACTAACGTTTAAAGGCAGAAAAATGACAAAAAATATCGGTAAAATCACTCAAATTATTTCAGCGGTAGTGGACGTGAAATTTACAAATATCGGTAAGTTACCGCCAATTTTAAACGCACTTGAGTGCTATAACGATGATCAAAAATTAGTGCTAGAAGTAGCGCAGCATATCGGTGACGATACGGTGCGTTGTATTGCAATGGACTCAACGGAGGGGCTTGTCCGCGGGATAGAAGTAGTTGATACCGGTACGTCTATTCGTATACCGGTGGGTACTGAAACTTTAGGCAGAATTATCAACGTTACCGGTCAACCGATTGATAATAGGGGAGAAATTAAAACTGAAAATTATTCTTCTATCTATAAAGAAGCTCCGGCTTTTACCGAGCAATCAACCGATAGAAATATTTTAGTAACAGGAATCAAGGTAGTAGATTTACTAGCCCCTTATACAAAAGGCGGTAAAATTGGTTTATTCGGTGGTGCAGGGGTGGGGAAAACGGTGCTGATAATGGAACTTATTAATAATATAGCTAAGGCACACGGTGGATATACCGTATTCGCCGGAGTAGGCGAGAGAACTAGGGAAGGAAATGACCTTTATAACGAAATGATCGATGTCGGCGTTATTAATCTTGAAGAGCCGCAAAAATCGAAAGTGGCGCTAGTTTACGGTCAAATGAACGAGCCGCCGGGCGCCAGAGCAAGAGTAGCTTTAAGCGGGCTGACCATTGCCGAGAGTTTTAGAGATATGAATGAAGGACAAGATGTGTTGTTTTTTGTCGATAATATCTTTCGTTTTACTCAAGCCGGTTCGGAAGTCTCTGCACTTTTAGGGCGGATTCCTTCGGCGGTCGGTTATCAACCGACTCTAGCAACGGATATGGGAGAATTACAAGAACGTATTACTTCTACTAAAACCGGTTCTATAACTTCGGTGCAGGCTATATATGTACCGGCGGACGATTTAACCGATCCGGCTCCCGCTACTTCTTTTACGCATTTGGATGCAACAACGGTATTAAGCCGTCAGATCGCCGAGCTGGGTATTTATCCCGCCGTCGATCCGCTTGATAGTAATTCTCAAATACTCGATCCGGTGATTGTGGGGAAAGAGCATTATGAAGTTGCACGGCAGGTACAACAGGTTTTACAAACTTATAAATCGTTGCAAGATATTATTGCGATTTTGGGCATGGATGAGCTATCGGAAGAAGATAAATTAATCGTTACTAGAGCAAGGAAAATACAAAAATTTTTATCTCAACCGTTCCATGTAGCGGAAGTATTTACCGGTGCTGAGGGAAAATTTGTAAATTTGGCAGATACTATTTCAGGGTTTAAAGCTTTAGTAGAAGGCAAATACGATGACTTGCCGGAAGCCGCATTTTATATGGTTGGGACTATTGAAGAGGCTATAGAAAAGGCGAAGGCTGTTAAGGGATAAGCTTAGGTAATAATTGTAATTGGCGCGGTGTTATGCCGTGGCTTGATCGGCGTTGTTGCATGGCCCGAATTTTCGATGTCATTCTAGCTAAAGGCGTGGTCTTGTTGTAGGGCTACTAGAATCGTCATTGTGAGGAGGCACAAAGTGCCGACGTGGCAATCTAGTCCTTGTCATGCTGAACTTGTTTGCTGCATCTTTTTTAGTAGATCCTGAAATAAATTCAGGATGACTTAAAAGTATTTTTCTAGATTCCCGCAGCCACTTCGTGGCTTCGCAATGACGATTCTGGTAGTCATGCGGAGCAAGACATAAAATTTTGCAAATATATCAATATGAATGAAACAATTAATATTAAAATAATTACGCCGGTAAATATTGTCTTTGAAGCCAAGGCTAAAATGGTGACAATGCCGGGGGAGGAAGGTATATTTGGGGTCTTACCTAATCACGCTCCTTTAATAGCTAGTTTAAAACCGGGGTTAGTAAAGATTTCTATAAATAACCTTAGCGGGCATGACACTATTTATTTTATTTATAAAGGTATGGCGGAAGTAACCGGTATAGAGGTTAATATAGTAACTGAATTTGCTATCAATGTTACAAAGCTTAGTCAAGTTGAGATATCGGAAGAAATAGCTAATCTTAAAAATAATATAAATAATGAAACAAATACTACGAAAATAAATATTATTAAAACTGATCTTATCAAGTACGAATCACTATTAACCTGTCTTAAAGATAATTAAGTACAGCGTCCTCTCGATCGCTTGATACAAGCGAATTTCTCAGAACTGTCTGTACTCACGTACTTTTGTAAGCTGCGCAGGCTCGTCTTTAAATTCATCTTGTCTGAAGCTTTCTGAATTAGCTGTATAGACCTTAATAAGCGAAGCTATATCACCTATCTTAAGTTTTTAAGTTCATCGATCAAGCAATAGATCATTAAAGAAAGGATTATAACAAGACCTATATATAAAACTCCATATTCAAAACGTAAGGAGCTTTTAATATTATAATAACTTTCTTGATTTTTTGAAGTATAGTTCCAAGCCTTGAGCAATTGAGGTAAAGATATAATCGCAATTAATATTAACATAGGGCTAGGTTTATATAACCATACGGCAAGCAGTATAGGTACACCTAAAAACCATATATGCGGAGAAATTATTGCGGTAATTCGCCCACCGTCCAGAGGAGATAAAGGGATTAAGTTGAAAAGATTAATAATAAATCCGCTTTGAGCTAAAACTAATGCTAATTCACTTGCCGTATATCTGCCGTAATAATATACCACAAAACTAGCAATCGTACCTATAAAAGGACCGGCATAGGCAACGTAAGCTTCGACTTCAGCATTCATCGGTTGTTCTTTTAATTCTATCCATGCTCCTATAAAAGGGATAAAAGTAGGTAATCCGACATTTAGGTTTTTTTGCTGTGCCGCTATATAATGCCCCATTTCATGACAAAAAATTAATCCTATAAAACCTGCGGCGTAATACCACCCGTAAAATGCGGCATATGTAAAAATTGACAAAATAATACTAGCGGCAGGGAGTAAAACTTTGCTGAATTTAAGAGTGCTAAGTAATATTATTAATGCATTCATAAATTACAAATCTTTATCTCTTTTAAAAAAATTCATAATTTTTCCGAAAAATACCGCTACTGCTATAGCTATTATTTTCCATATTTTTAATAAGAAAACTCCTATAACGGTTAGCAAACCGACTTTTTTAGCTACTGCTCCGCCGATTAATGCCGCAAGACCGTAAGTTGCTACTTTATCCGTGCTTTCAAGAAAATCTTCGTACCTTTTACCGTTATTATAATCAACGGCGGCAAGGATTGTTTTTACGTGTAATTTATCTTGTTCTATAAAATCATAAGATGTTATAAGATTAATTATAAAATAACCTTCTCGTCCCAATGCATATGTGTTATAATTTATGCTATAGTTTTTTTCATCTAAATCTCCTGGGGTGCGTCCTACTATCGACCAAATTAATTTATGCGATAAAGCATTATAAGTCGGTACTTCAATCCATTTAACTACTTCAAATTCTTCAAAGCCTTTTGCTTTTCTATATTTATTTTGCTCTTTAGTTCCTTCTTTTAAATTTTGTAATAACTTATCGGCATTCCAGTTTTTTGCATCATCATCTTTTATATATCCTGATTTTTCATAATTTACCTCGATAAACCAATTTTGATTATCAACTATCGGCATTATTATACCTATAATTCCGGAACTCCCTGAATTTCCCCAACTTTTTAGCCACGCCACTGCTTCAGCTTTAGGGATAAAGACATAATTTTCCGGTAAATGTAATATGCCTTGATCCAATAGCGGAATATCATTAGGGCCTAAAATAGCGGCTTTTATCATATTTTCCTCAGCAACTTTATATTCTTGTTGCTGCTTTTGCGAAAATACTTTATCCTCTGCCTGAACTATTAAAACCGGCATAAAAGAAATAAATAATAATAAAACATAATTTTTAAGAGCCTATCAGTAAATAAAAATTAAAGAATAAATAGTAGAAAAATAGAAGAAGAAATGTTATACAAGGTAGCAAAAAAGCAAAAGAATTATGAGCTATCCAAGTGAATTAGGGGATGAAGAGTGGGAAATAATAAAAGAATATTTTGCCTATAAGAAGAAAGGAAGGAAAATAAAAATAGATAGAAGATCAATAGTAAATGCAATATTTTATCAGAGCCGTACAGGGTGTCAGTGGCGATATTTACCAAAAGAATATCCAAATTATAAAATAGTTAATGAATATTATAATAAATGGAATCGTAGAGGATTATGGCAAAAGATAAATGAAGAACTGGTTTCAAGATGCCGAGAATCAATGGGGAAAAAAAGCAAATCCGAGAATTGGAATAATTGATTCGCAATCAATTAAGAATACGCAAAGAAGTGAAGTAAAAGGGTATGATGCCGGTAAAAAGATAAAAGGAATAAAGCGTCATATAGTAACAGATGCAAATGGTTTATTACTAGCTGTTAATGTACATTCAGCAAGTATACAAGATAGAGACGGTGCTAAAGAAAGCTTGCTTGTAGCAAAGAATAAATATCCATCAATTGAAAGATTTTTTGCAGATGGAGGCTATAGTGGTAATTTACAAAATTGGTGTTTTTTGAATACAAAATCATTGTTATCTGTAGTAAAGAGAAAATCAGAAAAATTTGAAATCTTACCGATTAGATGGATAGTAGAGCGTACTTTTGGTTGGTTAAATAATTTCAGAAGGTTAAGTAAACATTACGAACATACTGTCAAATCTGCTACTAATCAGATTTATATTGCTATGATTCGGTTAATGCTTAATAAACTGATTTGTTAACACTTATTTACTGATAGCCTCTAAGGAAATTCATAAAAGCTATTATAATAGTTAAAATTAATTTAAAGAATTAACCATTATAAAGCTTTTTAACAAAAAAATCTATTATTATTAAATATAATAATAGATTTTTTCAATTTATTAGGAGTATGTCGGTATTTTTAAAGCTCTCTACTATATCCGAAACTTTAATATTACCTGCGCATTCTATATTCCATATAGTAATATAATCCTCCTTTTCCTATGACACCTAATTGAAAAGAAATCGTATTTTTGCCTTGTTTTAATTTACTTTTTACGTCAATAGGTACATTTGTAGTAACTCTAGCGTGTCCTTGATCTTTTCCGCCGTTACAGCTAGTAAGGTTAAAGTCGTTAACATCAGTAGGTTCACTTAAAACTTTCTGATCATTGATTTTTATTAAAACACAATCATCATAGGCTACTTTTTGTATCTGAAAATATTCTATATCATCTATAATGGAATCAATTTCAAACTCATAAATTGCATGATATAAGCCTTGAGTGATTATTACATCCTCAGGAAAAGCACCGTTATCCTGCGGTTCTTTATTTAAAGTAAAACTGCCGATTTTACTAGTGTTATCATATTGATTTGAGGAGTCAACATTTGAAGGAAAATTACTGTCCGGGTCTTCAATAGTAATACCTTTAGATTCTCTGCAACCGACATCGGGAGCTAGCTTTTCAAAAGCCACGGTTTTGCTATCAAAATTTGATAAGCAATAACGTTCTAACGGTTTATTTGGATCAATGGTTATCCAATCAGGCTTACATGTTCCCTTAGCTAAATCTCCTATATCGGTTTCAGGCCAAGTAGCATTACCGCTATCATTTGAAGGAGTAGTAATTGCAGGGCAGATTCCTAAAATCGACACACAAAGATTTAATTCTTGAGAGGTTTTATCCCTTACATCCGAGATTGCTAAATTATATGTTGGCTTATTATTATTATCATATTCAATAGTATAATGTTGTGAATCGTTTAATATAAGACCTTTATCAGGAGCCGGATCAATCCTATTTTGATAATCTCTACTTAGAACGCATACGGGAGTATTAGCCTTATCATTATTAGTATAACAATCGGTAGTAATGCCGGCGATAGCGGTAGGGCATTTATAAATCGTAATACCGCTTCCTTTACCTGCTATAGTTTCTCCTTGGGTACAGCTACTTATATCGCCCTGACATATTCCAAGATTCGGATATAAAGTAGATTTATCTTTAAAGGTTTGACAATCAACCGTATCGGACTCCGTTAACTTGGCAAGTATACAGTTAATTTCGGTAGTATTATCATTCTTGGGAGCTCTTGGAGGTGGAGGAGGGAGAGAAAGACAATGTTGAAAATCTTTGGGCATTAAACAAGCATGTGTTCCTCCTTGAATATATTTACCGTTTATATATTCCAAATATTTTAAGTATACGGCATTAGGGTTAACTTGCCCGCTAGCGTCATAGGGTTTTTCATTATTTTTATATTTTCCGTAAATAGTAAATTGATTTAGAGAATTAGGACCTGAAAAAGGCATAGCAATATATTTATCGGTTGGACTTTTCGGCGGTATTGCAGGAATATATGCCACGGAAGAACTAAACTCATACCCGGCGAGTGTTGCTACGGTTTCTGTGGCGGTAGAGCTAGGATCACCGGTAACGGATAGGGGCGTAATAATACTATTGGTTTCATCTAGAATATTGTCGTTATCGTCTCTTATTTGCACTGAAGCAATAAATTGAGGTGTATAATAAGTATTATTAGGGCAATTAAGCCCTGCATGTTCCCCGCACTTATACGTAACAAGACTATAACCCTTATCTACTCTTGCTTGACAATCTACTAAACTAGCCGATTCAAACACGCAAATATCCGCAGGAGATTGTTGATCGGTAGCCTTGTTAACAATCGAGGCATAAAAATTTCTTGCCTTGTTGTTATTGTCTTTTAATGAAAAAATTTGTTGCAATGGTAGTAAGTTATCGGTACCTTGCTCTTGAATCATAGGAAATTTTACGCTTATATCAATAAATTCGCCGATATTAACTCCCCATATTTTTTGGCAGGTAGTAGAATTATTTGCCTTTTCTGTACCGCAATCAGGTAAATCGCTAATATAATAATCATTTGGGGTAGAATTGCTCCCTATTTCTTGAGAATATACAATCCTAAATCCTTGATTGCAACCATTTGCCGTTACGCTACAGGGTAGAGGTATGTTAGTATTAATACATGGAGCGTCCCCCGTTGCAGAACTACAAGCTTTTATTAAATCCGTATAAGCAGTAGCCGCGTGAATACCCTGAGCTGAAGAAAACGGTCCTATATTTTTTAACTCAATGCACGTCGTAAGATCAGGACTTGCCCCGCTACACAGGGGAACAAGATTATTAAAGCTAACCCGCACAGTATTATTAATAACATTATTTGCTACATTTGAGACCACGCAAGGTGATATAGTCGAAGACTGATTAAATGTAATACCGTCGGAATTTTTTTGGCTACAAATGTTATGAAGAAGCGGGCTAACGGTAAGTTCATTCAATGATGAACAAAATGGTGGAGGATAAGGTCCGAGGGGTAATTGTACGCAGCCGAATGAATAATTATCTACAGCGCTATTTAATGATCCGAATATTTTTATAGCATCGATTATCAAACTTGGAAAAAAATTAAAAATTTGTCCTATTGCGTTAAATATTGTTTTAAAAACTTTTAAAATTTCAGAATTTTCTGCCCCCATCATATCTAATACATTTCCAAGTAAACTTGGTAGGTTTGTACCGCCCAGAGTCTTGACTAAAAATTCTAATACTTTTGCAATAGGGCTAAGTTCCGTAGTTTTATGCAAAGGCTGACTATTCGGATTCCAGTCCATTGCATCCGTGTTAGCTCCTGAATCCGAAACAAGGTTGACTAGCCCCGGATCGCTATAAGCGCAAAGTTTAGGAGATTGAAGCGGTATTACTGTTCCGTCTACGCCGATAATTGGCTCATCATTCTCTACATAACCGACTTTATTTAGATGTTTACCTTCGGTATAACCGGGATCAGCAGGATTACCTTCAGTACTTAATCCGGGTTGTGGCAGCGTTTCAGGTATTGCAACACGTGCGCAAATTCGAGTTAAAGGGACGCCGTAACCGGTAGGCCATAATACACAATCACCGTCCCAATTTAAAGTAGCGGATTGACTCCAACAGGCAGCCGCATTACAACTTTGAATTCGTATACGAATCTTTGGAGAAAAATAATTACTGCTAGGGGCTGCTTCGGCGCATCTTTTTAAATAAAAACCGATAAATGTGCTTGGATGATCATATTGTAATAAGCAAGTATCTTCATCACGTCCGTCGCTTTTGTTCCAAGGAGGGCATAAGCTACCCGGTTTAAAGGTTTTTTGTACTTCATTTACAGTACCGGCGTTCCAAGTTTCAGTTCTATCACCTTGACCGCAATTGCACGGATCAGTCACACAACCGCCAATATCACCCCATATAGATGCCGCTGCATTACAAGAAAAAATTAAAAGCAATAAGGCTAAGTAATATTTTTTTAACACTTTTGAAACTCTAAATAATACAAGTTTAATGGATAATATATTGCAATTTTTGCAAAGTGTTTCGGTGTCATACCGTGGCTTGACCGGTGTTGTTGCATGGATGGTTAAAAACGCTCTCGGTGTCATTCTAGCTAAAAGCGGGAATCCAGGAAAGATTTTTAAGTCATCCTGAATTTATTTCAGGATCTACTAAAAAAGATGCACAAAACTTGTTCAGCATGACAATAAAAAGTATGGATTCCCGCCTACGCGGGAATGACATACTGCACTTTTTTCGAGCCATGCAACAACGCCGATGCCTCCTCGCAATGACGATTCCGGTAGCCATGCAACAACACCCGCCTTTAGCTAGGAATGCCATCGAACCTAGTACATCGTATTTAATGCAATATATAAATAATTAAGCCAATTATCCGGAGGGCCTTGGTATTTTTCTAATATTTCTCGATAAATATCCAATTCCTTAGTTTTGCTCGATAAAATTCGGACTATTCCTATCAATGCGGCAATACTAAGCTCAGAGGCAATAGACTCACCGTCTTTATTAATTAAAAACATTCTTGAAGAAAGAACAAATTGTGATAATTTATATATTTCCGACTTATTCAAGCCTAAAATTTTATCCAAATCTTCAATTTTTACGTCGGACGATAAAATAATTTTAGTATTAATTAAATCTAACCATTTTTGCAAGATATGATTAGGTGACGATTTAAGATAAATAAAATCAAAATTACTTACCGTAATACCGTTATTTTGAGTTAGGTTATCAAAAATCAAATTTATAGTATCATAATAAATTTCAGGTTTATAAAACTTATCCAGATTGTCGGCCGCAAATATTTTTGGAGCTGTCCCGGCTAAAGTTAAATGATAAGTAAGGGCATATATTAAGCCGGCACAAACACTTTGATGTTTAGTTAAATTTATAGTAAATTGTTCTAAAAGTTTTCTTTCTGTAGGATAAAATTGTTTTGTAAAATATTCTTCCGACAATTTATATAAATTTAATCCTGTTATACTTCCCTCTAATATATTAAGTGCCGAGCCGTCAAATATTCCGCTATATAATCCTCCTTCTAGAAAATCCTGTAGTCTGACGCGTATTTGTTCTCCACCTTCTATGCTAAAATCTTCCGATTTTAAAATCGTAGAAAAGTTCCGATTTTCTTTTTCCGTTGAAAGAATTTTATCTTTCAGTTTTTGCAAAAAGGATATTTCCGCTTCGGTAAGTGGATTAACATAATGATTACATATTACTTTTAAAAATTCTTGAATAAAAGCTTGTGATTTTTCCGTATTATCTAATAAAAAGGGATTAAAAAATTCTTTTTCCGGCTCAGCCCACTTGCCTTCAAGTGCTTCGATAAAAATTTTAGAATCATTGTTATTAGAAATATAAATTATTGTCGGATTGTATTTTGTAGCTTCGGATATCAAAAAATTTAATAATACGGTTTTTCCGGTTTTTCCGGTTCCGAAAATACAAGTATGCCCCTTGCCGGTTTTATCATGAAAATTCATAAAATAGGGAGTGCCTTTCTCTGTTCTAAGTAAAGTCAAGGCTTTACCCCAAGGGCTATATTGACTACCGAGCGGTGAATTATGAAGTGCCGCCATGGCTGCAATATTTTCTAAAATTATCGGCGTCATTCTTCGTATAAATACAAAATTACCAGGTAATTGTGCCCAAAATGTTTGTTCAAGATTAATATCTTCTTTTACGTGAACAATGCCAAGCTTAGAGAGTTCAGTAGATGCTTTAGCAGTAGATTTATCAAGTTTTGTCAGATCATTTTCTATAACGGCGATAGAAATTTGTTGATTACAAAACTGATTTGATGAGTTAGGCAGTTCTATTATTTTATTAATTCCTTTATATTTACTAAGCTCCACGTCTCCGCTAATTTTTAAAATATAATCTTGAGCTTTTAGAGCGGAGATTATTTGCTTTTTGTCGATAAAATAAAATATTTCCGTTATTATTAGCTCGATAGGTAATTGAAGAAACTTATCCAGAGCGGTAGAAGGGGTTTCTTGATATTCTTTTATTGAAAGCATGGAAATAAATTGTTTATTTGCTTCATTATCAATAACCGTAATTTTATCATTGCCGACCGCATACTCACTTTTCCCCAAAGCACTAGATAAATCAGTTATCGGTACTAAGCAATAATCGTCGCTAAGATTAGCTATCCGATTAAATAAATACATAGGAGCAGAAAAAGATTTATCTCCTTCAAATATTATTCCTAATTTTTCTGCGCCGAATTCTTGTAAGTCTGAAAGGATATTATCGGCAACATTATTTAATTTTTGAAAAGCGCTATCTAAATATGTAGTTTCAAAATCGACGATTAATTTAGAGGATAAGGAGTTTATTAACGAATTAAAATTATTAATTTTAATTTTTGTTGAATCATAGACTATTGATATATATAAGGTATTGACAAATTTATCATGCCAGTAATTTTTTTTTTGCCACAACTCATGGATGTTAGCGGATAGTAATTTTTTATATAAAGTAGGATCGTCTAAATTTTGTTTTTCACGTACCGTATGTACCCAAAATGCAAAATCATGATTAGTTATATTTTTTTTTATGGAAGAGCGGACTAGCTCACGTAAATTAAATAATTTATCGCTAATTTTTTCTGAATTAAGACCGTTTATTTGGATAATTTGTAGTAATTTTCCATCTTTAGTAAGCAAAGTATTTTCGTTATAATGACATGCGATAGGTATAAAATCTTCCGCAATATTATTATATATATCCTTATCAACTTTTCTTAGATCACTAAACACAAATGATACCTATAAATATTTACCGATAACGTTCATCGTACAAAGAAGCGGTGTTGTGTGGATGCTTTTAAGCGCACAAAATGGTGTCATTCCGTGGTCACGACGGCGTTGTTGCATGGCTACCGGAATCGTCATTGCGAGGAGGCATTTATGCCGACGTGGCAATCCAGTTAAACATATTTTTATACTAAACTTGTTTAGTATTCTAATTAAATCCCTCATTACATTCGGGATAGCCTGGATTGCCGCAGCCACTTCGTGGCTTCGCAATGACGAGTTTTTTATTAATTTTCGAGCCGTGCAACAACGCCGCGCTTACGCGGGAATGACATCAAGCCGGCTTTTAATCGATTCTTAAGTTAACAGCTCATGTGTCGTTTCCGGACATCACTCCAACTTTAAAATCCTATCCTAATATTTAGTGTTAATAAAACAATTTATTCTTTATATACTGAAATTTTTTGCAGCCCTCCCATGTAAGACACTAAAACGTCCGGCACCGTTATAGAACCGTCTTCATTTTGATAGTTTTCTAAAATGGCTACAATGGTGCGTCCTACCGCTAAACCGGAAGCATTTAAAGTATGAACAAAAGTAGTTTCCGAGCTACCGAATTCTTTATAGCGTGCTTTCATTCTTCGAGCTTGGAAATCCCCGCAATTAGAGCAGCTGGAAATCTCTCGATATTGTTTTTGACCGGGTAACCATACTTCTAAATCATAAGTTTTTTGTGCTGAAAATCCCATATCTCCAGTACAAAGTAGCATAACTCGATAAGATAGGTCAAGCTTTTTTAAAATTGCTTCGGCGGCACTAGTTATATGCTCATGTTCGCGTTTTGATTCTTCGGGTGTGGTAATTGTTACTAATTCAACTTTACTAAATTGATGTAGTCTAATCATCCCTCTAGTATCCCTGCCGCTGCTACCCGCTTCCGATCTAAAGCACGGTGTATGAGCAACGTAACGAATCGGTAATTTTTCACGTGCGATAATGCTATCGGCCACCATATTCACTAGCGGCACTTCTGCAGTCGGTATAAGTCTATAATTGTTAGTAGTCTCAAAAGAATCTTGCGCAAATTTAGGTAATTGACCGGCATTATACATTGCTATGTCGCGAACCAACGCCGGCGGTGAAATTTCAACAAACTCGAACTCGCTAGTATGAGTATCAATCATGAAATTAATTAAAGCGCGCTCTAATTTTGCTAAATCTCCTTTTAACGTTACAAACCTACTACCGGACATTTTAGCTGCTTGCTCAAAATCCATTAGCTTCAGTTTTTCACCTAATTCAAAATGCTGTTTGCTATATGGGTAAGTTTTTGTTTCGCCGTGGGTTCGTATTAACTTATTCATGCTTTCGTCAATACCATATGGAACCTCTTCCTCCGGCATATTCGGTAACATATTCAGTATATCGTTTAATTCGGTATTATTATTTAAACTAGTATTAAGCTCTTCTAGCTTTTCATTTATATGTTCAACATCACGTTTTATGCTTTCAAAATCTTCGCTCTTAGGGTCCATACCTCCAAGAGTTTTGGATTTTGTTTTACGTGCATGTTGAAATTCTTGAATTAAATTTGTTATTTTTCGTTTATCTTCGTCTAATTTAGCAATGTTATCTGACATCGGCTCAATGAACCTTTTCCTTAAGATATCGTCAAAGATATTTTTATTTTCTCTAATCCATTTAATATTTAACATTTAATTTCCTTGGTTATTTTTTCGGTTTTTTCTATAAAACGACATACTATAATTGAAATTTCATATAATAAAAGCAGCGGTATTGCAAGAGCTAATTGACTTAGCACGTCCGGCGGCGTTAATATTCCGGCAATAATAAAGTTAATTACCACGGCAAGCCTTCTTTTATTCTGTAGCGTGCTTACCTTTATTATTTTTAATATATTCAATATTATAATAACAATCGGTAATTGAAAAGCTACGCCAAATGCAATAATTAATTGAATTACTAAATTTAGATATTCACTAATTTTTGCTTCTAGTATTATCGGTACTATTATATCACGTTTTTCAAAACTAAGGAAAAAAATCCATGCTTTCGGCATTACAAAATAAAATACAAAAATACTCCCGCCCCAAAACAAAACGGGATACATAAAAAGAATAAAGGCGATAATTTTTTTTTCATGCGAATACAAGCCGGGTTTAACAAATAAATAGCATTCAATTGCTATAACCGGAATAATAATTAGTAAGGCAGAAAAAGCCGAAAGTTTTATATAAGTAAAAAATGCTTCGGTAAGACCGGTATAAATGATATTCCTTAAATTATCGTGACTTAATTTTGCCAAAGGCCGTAATAAAAAACTATATATATTATCGCTAAAATAATAACAAATAATAAAAGTAATAATAAAAATAGCGATTATTCTAAATAATCGAGTTTTTAGCTCTGAGAGATGCTCGGCAAAACTATATAATTTCATAAATTTACTTTTTGCGAAATTTATTCATCATCTATATGCGATGAAATTCCGTCAAGCTCATCTTGTAGATCGTCTGAAAATCCGTGATTAGTTCCGGAGTTCTTACTTTTAAATGTTTTATGTATGGTATTTTTGGAACTATCCGAAGCTTTATTATTTAATATCTCAATTGATTTTAAACTACTCGGCGGCACTATTATTATAATATTTTTACTTATTTCATCTAAATAACCGGTAGTTAAAGACCTTTCTAATATACCTGAATATTTATTATTATCGTTACTTTGTATAAAGCCTTCAAAAGTTTCGCTTTTTAAATAGCTAGTAGAAGTAAACATTGCCGTAATAAGAAATAAAATAGTAGAGATAATAAGACCGATAGCGAGTCCCAGTAGTAACCCTAAGAATTTATCAACAAATCCCCCTCTCATAAAAGAAATTACGGCAAGGAATTTATAGGTTATAAAAATACATAAAATTAAAGAAATAATATATGACGCAATACCGGCAAAAATTATTCCTATAATTTCATTGTCGGTATATTTATGTATTATTTCTAACGCATATGGATATAAAAAATAGGTAAGGGCTATAGAAGCCGTAAAACCTGCCACTCTAAGGATAAAGCCTATTATCCCTTGATATAACCCAATGAATGAGAAAATAGTAATAATTGCAAAAATCGTAACGTCAAATAACGTAATCATTAGAATAATGTAAAAATGTTAAGTTAAAGAGTCGAGAAATGTCACCCCGTGACTTGATCACGAGGTCCAGAAAAATTAAGTACTGGGTACCGTGGTCAAGCCACGGTATGACACCATCCGAGTTCGTGTAGTATACAACAAATTATAAATATAAACGATAATATTATTAACTTCTATTGAATAATTTAGTCTATTGCATATATATTATAATTAAATGAGTTAAATTAAAATAAAGAAATTAAATTATTATGAGTGAGAAGGTTTTTTATAATTTATCGGGTAAGACCTTAGTTGCTACGCCTTATGTCATTAAAGAAGGGATATTTCATAAATCTTTAATTTATATGCTATCTCACACAAAGGAAGGAGCGATAGGGCTAATATTTAATCGTTTAGTAAATTATATAGAATTTAAATCATTTTTTAAAATAAAAAGCGATGCAATAGACGATAATGTCATGATACCGATATATCTCGGTGGACCGGTCGAGCATGAAAGAGGGTTTTTCCTTCATTCAAATGATTATGATAAAAATTTGCTGTTGCAGTTTCAAAATGATTTAGCGGTAAGTTCTAATTCGGAAATTTCAGAGGATATAGCTTTCGGTAAAGGACCTAAAGATAGCTTATTTATTGTAGGTTATACGGCATGGAAAGCCGGACAGCTTGAACAAGAGCTGGAAGATAATTTATGGTTGATAATGGATTGTGATAAAGATTTTATTTTTGCGGATCATCCTGAAAATAAATGGTATGATGCATTAAAGCATCTAGGAATAAATGAAGTACATTTCGCCGCACAAATAGGCAATGCTTGATGAGATCGATATCATTCCTATGCTCTTTTATGTCATTCCCGCTTTCGCGTGAATGACATCGGATAGCATTTTTACGTTCCACGCAACATTACCACACAAGTAGAACCTCAAAAACTTATAAGGAAATAACTTTGACTTGGATTGTTTTTTGCATTGTAATTTTAGCTTTATTAATTTTTGACTTAGGGTTTATACACCGCAAAAATAGTGTGATGAGCTTCAGGCAAAGTTTACTTTTTAGCCTTTTTTATTTTACGATAGCATGCCTATTCGGCGTATATGTCTTTTACACTATGGGAGGAGATAGCACTAAAGAATATTTCACCTGTTTTTTAATTGAAAAAGCAATGTCACTCGATAATGTTTTTATTATCTCGATGATTTTTCAATTTTTTTCTATCCCTTCTAACTATCAACATCGGGTATTATTTTTAGGCATAATCGGCGTAATAGTCTTTCGGGCTATTCTGATTTACGGCGGTATTATTATCATAGCCAAATTTTCTTGGATATTATATATTTTTGCCGTAATCCTTATTATTACAGGCGTAAAAACTTTCTACATATCACATAAAATTTTTGACGTACAAAATTCCTATATTTATAAAATACTAACAAAATATTTAAATATTACGCCTAAACTTGTAGGTGATAAATTTTTTATTATTCTAGATAAAAAATTATATATTACTCCTCTTTTCGTATCGTTACTACTTATAGAAATTATAGATTTGGTATTTGCTATCGATAGTATTCCGGCAATATTTGCTATTACGAATAATTCTTATATAATTTATACTTCAAATATTTTTGCTATTTTAGGTCTTAGAGCGTTGTTTTTTTGTTTAGCGAATATTGTAGAAAGATTTAGATATATAAAATACTCTTTAGCTTTAATATTAATATTTATCGGTATCAAAATATTTATTCATCCTTTTATGGAAATTCAGCCCTTTATTTCTCTTATTGTTACAATTACCTTATTAATTTTAGGAATTATTGTATCTATTGTTAAAAAAATTAAAAAATCGGCATAGAATTTTAGTTGACCGTACCTAAAGCAGATATATAATAGGCTTTTTTTAAAATCTGTTTTTATGATTAAATTATCTAAAATATTTATTATAGCCTGTGTTTATTCTTTTATTGTTATCGCTTCGGTTGCTTATGCGGAAGAAGAAGTAAATGCCGATCAAAGATTTTTATATATAGGGGCGGAAGGCGGAATAGTGGAGCCGGTCGTTAGTAAATTTCGTCACAAAAACTCTAATACCGCTATTACTTTAAAAAGATCGGGTATGTATAGTGCTAAAATAGGCTATATTTTCTATCCGCAAATAGCTATCGAATTTTCGGCAACCTATCAACCGAAATATCGCCTTCATTACGTATTACCGCAGCAAGATTTAAGTAACGGTTTATCTATTCCGAAAACTCCAGGTAAAACTAGAGTAATATCTAATATATATATGGTAAATCTTATATATGATTTTCAAGAAGTAAAAAGCTTCACTCCTTTTGTAATATTCGGTGCAGGTATAGCGCAGGTGAAAGTTAAATCAACTTCTTCCAGATGGGATTTAATGAATATAGAATATTTTAAAGTAAGAAAAACTCGCACTAATTGTTTTGCTTGGCAAGCCGGTCTCGGTGTTTCAAAATATATAACCCCGAATTTCAGCATTGATTTAGCCGCAAAATTGCAAGTAGCTCAAAACGTAAAAATTAATTACGATACTCTAAATATTCAAAGCCGGCAATTTGTGCCGGCAAATCCTATCAAAAAAACCATAGGTATCGGAGAATTTGGTATAGGATTTACTTATAGGTTGCCAATTTAGAAAATTTTGATGTAGTATATTTAAGTGACGGTGTCATCTAGTTGCTTGACCATAGTAGGCATTGTTTGGGCGATCGGAAATTGCTTTAAAAGGATGTCATTCCCGCGAAAGCGGGAATCCGGGCTTTATTATTGTCATGCTGAACTTGTTTCGGCATCTCTTATAGTAGATCCTGAAATAAATTCAGGATGACTTAAAAGTATTTTTCTGGATTCCAGTTTTCACGGGAATGACATCGAGAGCGTGTTTATCGTCCTATGCAACAATGCCGCCACGCTATGACAAGTAATTTTAATTTGTTAATTTACAAGGAAAAAATATGAACGTAAAACTCGCAGCTCCACACAATACTTATGATGAAGTGCCATATGAAAGTTATCCATATGCACTAACTAATCCTTATCATTTAACCACTCTTGCTACATTATTCGGTATGACTCCGCCGCCGCTAGAAACCGCTAAAGTTTTAGAACTCGGCTGTGCAGCCGGCGGTAATTTAATACCGCATGCCGTTAATTATCCTAAAGCTCATTTTGTCGGTGTTGATTTATCTAAAGTACAAATTGATGAAGCGAACAAGCACAAAGCAGGGCTTGGGCTTAAGAATATAGAATTTCATCATTGTTCTATAACGGATATTGACGAGTCTTTCGGTAAATTTGATTATATTATTTGCCACGGTGTAATTTCTTGGGTGCCGAAATTTGTGAGAGATAAAATTTTTGAGGTATGCAATAAAAATTTGAGTGCAAACGGTATAGCCTATATTAGCTATAATACCTTACCCGGCTGGAATATGGTTCGCACTATTCGCGACATGATGCTTTATCATTCAAGCTCATTTCCGAATGTGCAAGATAAAGTTGCTCAATCTAGATTACTACTTGAATTTGTCAAAGATAGTTTAGAAAATTCTAAAACTCCTTATGCCGAAGTATTAAAAACAGAAGCAGGATTGCTTGCTAAACAAAGCGATCATTATTTACGCCATGATCATTTAGAAGAAGATAATGCCCAGTTTTATTTTCATGAATTTATGGATGAAGCTAAAAAACATAATTTACAATATTTAAGCGATTGTAATATATCTACCATGTATCTCGGTAATATGCCGCCAAAAGTAGCTGAAAAACTGCAAGCCGTGAATGATATAGTACGGACTGAGCAATATATGGATTTTATTACCAATCGTCGGTTTAGAACTACTTTATTATGTCATGATAATGTTAAATTAAACAGAAATATTAATAATGACGATATTACTAAGTTTAATATGGTCTTTAATATAGTGCCTGAAAAACCTCTAGCTGAGGTCGATCTTAATAATTCTGCTGAATCTTTAAAATACTTTTTAAACGGTAATAAAGAATCTAACTTATCGACTTCCTCACCTTATATGAAAGCTATCCTTTATAGTTTTAACGAGAATATTAATAATCCGATTAGCTTTGAAAAAGTAACGTCTGAAGCTAATAAAAAATTGCACAATACTAAATTAAACGAAATAAAAGCCGAACTTTTAAATAATGCGATGAAGCTAGTATTACAAGGTTATATTAGTATTACTATGCAAAAACAAAGAAGTGCGCCGAACCTTGATAAGCCTAAAACTTCAAAATTTGTGGCATATCAAGTTAGTAATAGTCCGGCTATGTGGGTTACAAATTTGAAACATGAGCCGATAGGTGTTAATTTCTTTGAAAAATTTGCTTTAAAATATATGGACGGTAAACATGACAAAAAGGCAATTATCGATGCCGTAATGAATCATGTAGCTAGCGGCGAGATAGTTTTAAATAAAGAAGGTAAAAAGATAGAAGATAAAGAAGAAGTTAGAAAAGAATTGGAAGTTTTATTTGCTCCAATGATAGAAAAATTTGCCGCTAATGCTCTATTAGTCTAACAAGTTTATGATGTCATTCCCACACCCCATTATGTCATTCTAGCTAAAGGCGGGAATCTAGGCTTTATTATTGTCATGCTGAACTTGTTTCAGCATCTCTTATAGTAGATCCTGTAGTAGATCCTGAAATAAATTCAGGATGACTATTATTTTCTAGATTCCCGCCTGCGCGGGAATGACATACGGCACTTTTTTAGAGCCATGCAACAAGACCTTCAGTCGCTCGCAATGACGTTTGGGGTACCCACGCGGGCAACACTTCCTCGCAATGACGATCTCTTAAGTTGATACCCCTAACTAATCTTTCGGTAATCCTAAACAATAATATTTTAAGAATTTACCTGTACTATTTATTAGGTAAACAAAAGCAGAATGTTCAAGCCGGTAACTATGATTTTCCTCATCAAATTGTTTTTGCCGGTAAAAAACCTCAAATTTATGAGCAACATCTTGAATATCTTCAACAGAACCTGTTAAACCTATAAAATCACTGTTAAACTTTTCTAAATACTTTTTGAGTACCTCACTATTATCATGTTCAGGATCTAGAGTAATAAAGACCAGCCTAACAATTATATGTTCTTTTTGTAGAATTTTAATAATTTCAGATAGTTGCCTCATATAATTATAATCGGTTAAAGAGTAAGTGACTCCAAAATAAATTAAACTCAAATGATTGTTTAAATAATTACTTTTAAATTTTTTACCGTTTTGATCAATAAGTGTGAAATCTCTAGAAATGTTAATATCATTATTATCAATTTTTACAATAATATTAGATTTGAATCGGTGAGTAGCAGAATATAATAAATATGAAGTTATTATGCCGGCAATTATCCCAATGGAAATAAAAATTTTTATAATAGATGTAGAGTGTTTAAGGCGTTTCATATTTTTTATTACTAACTTACTAATTTAACTACCTTAGGTATAATAAGGATTAGACAGGATAAAATAAAAGTAATTTATGAAGTTACTTAGCTATAACGATAAATTACCCGTGATAATTTTATCACAAACATCTTTTTAATTAATTTAATAATAAGTTATTAACTAAACTAATTAAATTTCTAAAGATACTATATAAGTTAATATTTAGTAAAAATTTTAACTTAATAATGGTACAAGTTATGCTTTTGGGATTTAGTACACAATTTAACGAAGTTATAGCAAAATTAAATAATTCGGAATCTCTTGACTCTTCACTTAGTATTACGATTTCCACAAGACCGATTGATATGGAAGTGCTTGTAGAATCGATAAAGGATACCAAACATAAAGTTAAGGCATTAACTATTAATTCTATTAAATTAACGGGAGACGAAATAAAAAAGTTAGAAGATATATTTACTTACTGTACCTCACTCGAGAGTCTTAACCTTTCTGACAACGATCTTACAAGTGAAGAAGCGGAAATTTTAGCCGGTATCCTTGCAAATAATAAAACCATCAAATCTCTTTCTCTTAACAACAATAAAATAGGAGATAACGGCTTAAATGCTTTTGCTAAAATAGCCTAGAACTCTCCTATTGAGAACCTTAATTTTAATGAAAATCATATAAGCGATAAAGGATTTGAAGTTTGGTTAGCAGCCCATAAAAAAAATAATAATCTAATCGAGTTTAATTTTGATAATAATATAATACATGATAAAGGACTACAAGCTCTAGCAGAGTTCTTACCTAGTGTTACTAAAAATTTTACTTTTACTATGGGGCTTGAAGGGAGGATGTCACCGAAAATTAGGAACTTATTAGACAAAGAGATTAAAGCAAAAAAGTCTAATGAGTCAATAAATATTAAGACATGTATTAATAGATCTGAAATATCATCATCGGACAAAAAATTAGATATATGGGTAGAGGATCGGATTCCTGAATCGAAACCACAGCAACCGCCAAAAGAAGTGTCGGAGGCAGAGCAACTAGTAAAAGCGATACCGGTTTCTAACCTAATTCCTGCATTGCAGCTAAAACCGACAGAGCAATTAGTAGACAAAGCGCCATCGGTAGCGTCAAAAGCAGGAGAGCAAGTAAAGGAGGGGGGGATAGGGAAAATCCTCCAATCATCTTCATCAGAAACCATTAGTAATTATAAAGAAGAGGGTAGTGTAATGAAATTAGAATCTAATGAAAATAAACCAAAGGAGGAAATAATAGTTGAAAATAAATTCAATCCGGAAGCAACATTAGAATTGTTGGATGAGTATAATAGCAACTTTTATCCTTTATTGGAAAAAAATAATCAAATCTTGGAGAAGCGAGGCATAAAACTTAACCTTACAGAGGAAAAAGACTATAAAGCCTTAATTATTTTAGGAAATCCCGGCAGCGGTAAAACTACTTTAACTAAGTTGTTTGCTTCTAAAACACTTACGATAAATGTAAATGAGGAGGGGACCTTAATATTACCCCATAATTCTCTTCCTTCCTCTTCGCCTCTAGGCTATAGTTTGCCGGGTAAACCTATTATAAATATAGCTAAATCAGTGGATGATGTAATAGTATGTGAGAATAATTCCCTTCAGGATAAGCTTTCTAAGTCGGAAGCAATTATTAATACATTTTATATGAAAAAAATTCTGAGTAATTATTCTACTAAATTTATCATTACTATAAAAGATAGCGATCTTAAAAAGGAATTTCTACCTATAACAAAAAAACTTGCTATTTTGCTGGAAAATGTTACCTTAACTCGTTATAGCCTTTATTTAGTTGTTACCGACACTCCTCCATATAAAACCACTACTAATATATCCACTTCTCTTACGGATATTGTCGAATGGCGAGCAAGGGGTGAAGAAAAATATAGAGAGAAGCAAGAGGAAATTATAAAATTTTTAAAGCTCTCAACCTCACTTTGTCTTTTTCCTACTTTTTATCCCGGTACCATAAATTTGGGTAACTTTGACCATATTTTTGGTAAAAAATTCCCTCCTTTGACTAAAGAAAATAATAAAATAGCGGCGGGTTCTACGAATATATCGGATATTTTAACCCTGCAATCTTCCATTAAGGAGGGGTTAAGAGAGGGTATAAGCAAATTAAGTGATAAAATAAAAACAAAATGGGATAAAGAAAAAGATTCACTATTCACCCTAGAATCAAAATCAATTTATCATGATACCATACTTTTGCCGGATACTACAAACTTAAAAATATTAATAGACATTTTTAAAAAGTTAAGTAATCCTTCTAATAATGATACTACTACAGATAATGATGGTACAAAATTTTTAGCATTAAATAATGCATTATATGAAGTTTTAGGAGATAAAGAATCAAACGGATTAAACAATAAATTAAGCAATTACGTAGATTATTTAAAATATTTTACGGAAATAAGTTCAACTAATAGAGAAAATATAAGTATAAGTAAGATGATCTCCCCACGCATGCGCGATAATTGGTTTAAAATGTTAGCTGACGGAGTTTTAAGTATTGGGGATGTAAATGAGCAATTAATAGAATCTTTTAAAACTGCTATGCAAACTTCTTTTTATTCCAACTTAAAGATATCTGTAGAAAATTTTTCTGATTCCATAAAAAATATAAAAATTTTAACCGAAGATACTCTAAATAACATCTATAACTTAAAAATGTTACAATCAATTCTTACAAACAACGATATAATGAGTTTAACAACGATCGAATCTCTATTACTGGATATGCTGGACATTACATCTCCTACTAATGATGTATTGTCAGGTTTATTGAGACAGACGGTAAAAAATAATATAAAAATTTTAAAGGAGTTAGTTATAGAGAGTGATCTTAAAATTAAAATATTAACCGAAAAAATATGGCAAGAATTTGTTGATTTGAAGTCTATTAAAGAGATTAATGAAAATATTCATAATATTATATATGAGAAACTACTTACAGTAGAAATACCGCATAAGATGGATATAGAATTTTATGACAAATTATTAACATCAATACTGCTAGAAGATGTTGAAAATGCTTCTTTATCTAGCTCACATATAAAAGCCTATCACTCTAAACTAGCCGAAATTTATTGCCAAATGGGTAATGTAACTTCTGACTCTCAAACTAAAAAAGAATATTATGAAAAAGCTATTGAAAATAATAAATCTAATAAAGAAGCTCATGAGGAATTAGGAGATATAGAGTTACAAGATAAAAATTATAAAAAAGCAATGGAACACTACCAGTATACTAATTGTATAAGTAAAGAGAAGGCGGCTTTTAAAGCAGCATTAGGCGTTGAGGAAAAGAAGAAAACGCACAATGATTATAATATTCAAGATCAAGTAGAATTACACTTAAAACACGGTAAATATCTTGCGGACAAAGGATTCACGGAAAAAGGAGGAATGGTTGTATTAGATGCCCAACCTTTAGCAAAAGAAAATTATTCTCTATGTGTGAAAATCTATGAAAATTTGGCGTTGATTTCCAAGGAAATAGCACTTAAACATATACATGAATCCACTGAGTATAGTAGTAAGGCAGCAGTCTTTAGTTCTGCTGCGTCAACATGGTCTACTGAAATTATTGATAACTATAAGGCATCTGAGGTTATGGGAAATACGATTTTTAATCAGGATTAAAATTGCTTTTACTTAATAAATATAGATACGGATTTAGGATAAAATTTAAAAGAATTTTATCCTAAATATCCCCCAGCACTTGAAATTCAATTTCTTCCCCCAAACCTTTATCTTCACCCTCATTTACATTTTCCAATAATAGTAGTGGCACTTTAGAATCACTTAATACTACAGTTAATTCTTCTACAACTTTATGTCTAAGGTGGGCATCCTCAATACATTTTTCAGCTATCTCCCCACCACCAAACCGCTCTGGGCAATAATATGCCATATAATTAATTATATGGGGGAATTTTTTACTAAATTCTATTAAACATTCAAAATTTTTGCTATTATTATTTACTACAGCATTTATCATTATATCAAATATTGCTATTTTTGCTAAATTAGAATTGCTACAAGATAAAGAATTTTTAATATATTCTTCTTCCAAAAAATCACTTACTGGTCGCGGCTTAAACCAGCTTAAGTTGAACCGGCTAGGTTCAATGTTCCATATTTTCTTTAAAGTATTCTTTTCTATTTCTGATCTATCTTTTGGCGGAATAATACTCTGTATGAATGTTATTTGCTTAAAGTTTTCTGTATCATCGATTAATAAGTTAGTAAGATTTTTTCCTAGAATAACCTGTACCTGCTCCTTAAAAGGTAACTTATTATCTATTATTGACTTATGATTTTTGAATAAATACATCATAAAAAGAGTAACGTCCTCGAAAGCTGATTCAGTAGGAGAGTTTTTTTTATTTGGAGAAGAGGCGCCGAAGGCTTTTTGCTTCACATAAGACAGTTTAGTTTGTAACCAATTCTTATTTTCTATTAGCGGCGGGTTTAAAATTTTCTCTTTATTAGCATTAGTTATCATTAGAGCGAGTTCGCCTAACTCGATAGCTACGCTTTTAAAATGAAATTTCTCTGCTATAATTTTGTTTATACACTCTACTCGATTATCAAATTTTTTGCCCATTATCAGATCATAAATATCAGCGGTAAATTCATGAATTGCGCATATCCCGGGACCAAGTGCTGCATATCCAGCGACAACAATTTCCATAAGATCGGCGCCGTAACATGCAAATTTTCTTAAAACTTTACAGTGTATCTTCTCAAATTTATCAATATTTGCACCTATCAAACCAGTGCCTAAAGTAATATAAGCTTGAAATATATTCGTTATAGTGTAATGAAATGTTTGACAATATTTATATAATTCAAGATTTTCATTTTTAAGTAATTTTATATTTTTAATTACCCAAGCTTTTTTAGTTTTTCTGCTAATATCTAATATTTCTTGCTGGTTATCCGCATTTTCTTTTAGTGTCATAACCGCTTGGAAAGTCATTTTTTTGAAGCTATTAAATTCTGCACGCGTTACAGGTTCATAGTCTGAAGAATTTTCTGAAAAATTAACTTCCTCAAAGCCTTCGTCATGATTTTCAACTCTCTTTAATTGGCGATTATTTTCCTCTATCCCTAAATCTTCCTGAATTTGTTTCATATTATCACTCGCATCCTTATAGTTTGGATTAAGCATCCTAAGCTTTTTAAAAGCAACATATGCTTGATATTTATTATTCGATTCATAAAAAGCTATCCCCATATGATAATAAATATCGGGATATTCTGGGTTAAACTCAAATACATACTGAAAAAGCTTTGCTGCTTCGTGAAAATACTTAATATCCTCTTTGCCTCTCTCAAAATAAGCATGTCCTTGCCGGTAACATTCCTCAATAAAAACATCAATTTCTTCTAAATTTTCTGCAGCAAATAGTACTTCCCCTTTTTCAAAGTAATCTTGCGCCGTTTTATTTTTCATATAAACTTTATTTATACCATATTATGACCGCCATTAATCGATAAAGTTTCGCCGGTAATAAATCCGGCATTCTCATCGGTTAGAAACTCGACGGCTCTGGCTATCTCTTCGGGTTCTCCAAGTCTTTTCATCGGGATAGCCGCAACTATTTGCTCAAGGATGCGCTCAGGAATTTGTCCCATCATTTCCGTCCTGACGTAACCGGGGGCAATACAATTTACGGTGATATTTTTAGAAACGGATTCTTTGGCTAAAGCTTTAGTAAAGCCGATAAGCGCAGCCTTGGCAGCGCAGTAATTAGTTTGCCCGACTTGTCCGGCTTGAGCATTGATTGAACTAATATTAACGATGCGACCGTAATTTTGGTTGCGCATTTGCGCGATCACTGCGCTCGACATATTAAAACAGGAATTAAGATTGACGTTAATAACGTCATGCCAATCTTGTTGGCTCATTCTATGTAACATTCCATCCTTAGTAATACCGGCATTATTCACCAAAATACTTACCGGTCTTTTGTATTCTTCTTCGATTTCTTTGACCGCTTGCCGGCACTCGTCATAATCCGCTACGTTCCATTGTTTGGCTTGTATTGAATGTTTTTCCGACATTTCTTTAGCTGCATCGTGATTGCTGAAAAAATTGGCAACAACCGTAAAGCCTTTATTTTTTAAGGCAATAGCGGTAGCCTTACCTATTCCTCTCGTCCCGCCTGTTATTATCGCTAGTTTTGACATTTATACCTCGTAATATTTAGTAAACTGTTTCATTTATCCTATTTAATTGCTCTAACTTATAAACCTGAATGCTAATTTTTAAAGCTCAATTAAGAGTATTATATTGTTGCTTTAGTTATCTTTCCCATTTTTTGTGAGCCTCATGTGCATGGGTTGGTGTAGGAGGAGGCGTATCTATTTTTGTGATTTCCTGCTTAGGTGTAATCGTTTTTTGTTGACTTTTGCTTACATTTAGCGGTTTGTTTTTACTTTGCTCAGTTGATAAAGCCTCTACACCTGCTTCCGTAACAAATTGATCTCTCACCTGCTGTCTAGGCGGTAATGTATTATATCTTTCATCTTTATACATATTAGGAGTTTCTTCAGCTTTTTTCTGCTCCTGCTTTTCATTAATAATCTCATCTTTTTTAAGTTTCTTGATTTTATTATTAGCCCCTGTCGGCTCTACTATAGTTTGCAGAGCTTCCTTTCTTGTTTCCGGGAATCCTTCACTGGTTACTTGTAATGTACCGTAGCAACCAACAGTTGCTCCGCCGGCATAAACCCCTCCGGCTTGACCGGCAGTATGCCATGCTTTTAGAAGTTGTTTATCAACATCAGTAACCTGTATTCCTAATTTAGCAGCTACGGCACTGCTAGTTTGATCATGCTCCGCAAGCCCTGTGCGATCTTTGCCGCTTGCACACATGGTAAGTACCTCATGCTTTGGGACCTTTCTAAAAACAAAATCTTTAGAGTTTGTGATTCCTGTACTTACGAAATTAAGCTTTCTTGAAATATCGCTACTTATATTTTCTTTATCTGCTCCTCTAAAAAAAGCAACGTCGGCTTTTTCTACATCTTTTCTTAAATCGGCAGCGTCTGTTAATATTTTATGAGCTTCAAGAGATAATCTACCTGCGTTTACTTCTGTATTTAACATTGTTGTCAAATCATCTTTGGGTTTATTAATACCAAATAACCTTGCCAATTTTCCTCTAGGTTTTAAATGAGTTTTAATACTCTTAAAATTGCCTTCTTCCGGTAAATTATTAGCAATATCATTAAGCTGTTGTTTTGCTCCGTCAAAATTATTAAAGGCAGCAATTTTTCTAAATTTATTAAAGGCTGTGTTAGTGTGATGTCCGCCTACATGATCCATGGCTCTTTTGGTAAGAATCACAAGCTTCGCATCTTTATGCGGTGTTTTAAAATTTGCAGTACCGCTATTTAAAGTATTAGCATGAAGAATATGATCTTTGCCCATCCATTCCTGAGCTTGTTTAGAGTTTAAATCAGTAATTTCTTGTCTTGAATTTGTATCATGAGAGATAGAGGCCAATGTTCCTGCATGTTTAGAATTGTGTAATACTTTAAAATTTTCACCATTTGAGTCAGCTATTGCAGTAATTTTTTCAAAAGCATTTTTCATACCGACTATTTGCCGTAATTGGGTAGAAATAACATGATCTCCTTGTACTATTTTATCGGCATATCTTTCTACTAATTTACTTTCCCAATCCTTCATTGCGGTAAACCATTTAGGTTTATTTTCCGTTTTTATTTTTTCATATTCTGCTTTTTGCTCGATTGTTAATCCCTTTAATGCTGCTTCTGCTTCGATAACAATATGCTCTTTACCTTGCTTATCTTTAACATTTGAGACAGTAACTATATTACAATGTTCATCATTAAGATTCTGAAAATCCTTAGCAACATTAAGTTTTTTATGTATTTGTTTAATACCATTTTCTTCCAGAATTACGGCTATATCATTAATTTTATTTTTGACGTTAATAGAAATTTCTTCCTGAGATTTATTTTCATTCTTCTTGTTGAAGTTTTCAATAAATGTAACTGCTTCATTTTTTAGCTGCTCTTCAAGCTCAGGCTTTCCTTCGATTTTAGCAATATCAATGGCCGCTCTTACAGCATTTAAATATTGCATCTCGTAGCCTTCAGTAGCAAGTATACGAGGATCTTTAGCCTTTCGTGCATCACGAATTATTACCGGTGTTGTACCTTCTAGTAGAGGATCAATTTTAGTAAGCTGAATACCGGTTTTTTCTTCCCGTAAAATTTCTAATTTTTGTAATGCATCAGTAAAATTTCTTTCTTTAACTGCCTTGATAATTTCATCTCTATTCGTTTGTAAAGGTTCTTGTTTATTACCTATTAAAAACTCATTTGTTTGTTTTATCAAAAAGTCTTTATCGTTATCAAATCGTTCTTTTAATGATAGTGCCATGATTTAGTTTCCCTATGTCTTGTATTTCTAGTTTAAAATAATTATATAAAAATAATCCACTGAAAAATGTTTAATCATTTTAACTTGATAATATTATTCATATGAACATTGATAAATTTACTGCACATGCTAAAAATATAATTGCCGGTAGTCAAGCAGTAGCCGCCAAAAACGATCATCAACAAGTGTTGCCGCTGCATATATTAGCGGCTCTTTTAAATGAAGATACAGGAATTATTGCCGGTCTTATTAATATTATCGGCGGTAATTTAAATAATCTTAACGATAATTTACAATTAGAGCTAAATAAAGTTCCTAAAATTCAAGTAGAGGGGGGAGGACAGCTTTATTTCGCTGCCGAAAGCCTGAAATGCCTAGAAAAAGCTACTAGCCTTGCCAAAGATAACGGTGATAATTTTGTCACGATTGAGCGAATTTTTGAATCCTTATCGTATGATAACGGGGCGGCAGGCAAGATTTTAACAATCGCTTCTATCACTAATAAAAAAATTGCTGCGGCAATTTTACAGCTCAGAAAGGGTAAAAAAGCCGATACCGAATCAGCGGAAAATAGTTACGATGCTCTTAAAAAATACGGCAGAGACGTTACCGAGCTTGCCGAAAGCGGTAAGTTAGACCCAATAATCGGCAGGGATGAGGAGATTAGAAGAACGGTGCAAGTATTATCTCGCAGGATGAAAAATAACCCTGTTCTCATCGGCGAACCCGGAGTAGGTAAAACCGCTATAATTGAAGGGCTAGCTCAAAGAATTTTTAGTAAAGACGTACCGGAAACTTTAGTTAATTGCCGTATTATTGAGTTAGATATGGGTGCGCTTATCGCCGGTGCTAAATATCGCGGAGAATTTGAGGAGCGTCTTAAAGCAGTGCTTAGAGAGATTAAAGAAGCAGGCGGTGAGATTATTTTATTTATCGATGAGTTGCATTTGCTAGTCGGTACCGGTAAAACCGACGGTGCAATGGATGCGTCTAATCTCTTAAAACCGATGCTTGCGAGAGGTGAATTACATTGTATAGGCGCCACTACTTTGGATGAATATCGTAAATATATAGAGAAAGACGCAGCACTTGCTAGGAGGTTCCAGCCCGTTTATATTAGCGAGCCGACGGTCGAAGATACTATTTCGATACTTCGAGGTATTAAGGAAAAATATGAGCTACATCATGCCGTTAGAATTGCCGATAGCGCGATAGTGGCGGCGGCTACCTTATCAAATCGATATATTACCGATCGTTATTTACCCGACAAAGCAATTGATTTGATAGATGAGGCTTGTAGTAGGTTAAAGATTGAATTATCAAGCAAACCTGAGGAGCTAGACGAGCTTGACCGTCGTATTATTCAAATAAAAATGGAACTTGCCGCTTTAAATAAAGAAAATGATGAGCATTCTAGAAAGAAAATCGCTCATTTAACGGAAGAATTAAATAAACTCGAAGCGGTTTCTTACGATATGAGTACAAAATGGCAAGCGGAAAAGGCAAAAATGCAGCTTGAGCAAAAATTAAAAGAGGAGCTAGAAAAAGCAAAAGGAGAACTAGAACGTGCCGAGAGAAGTACAAATTTAACTAAAGCAAGTGAATTAAAATACGGTATTATCCCTGAGCTGACAAAAAAGATTAAAGAAATAGAGTTAAACGGCGGAAAAAATGTTTTAAAAGAAGTAGTATTAGAGAGTGATATAGCAAATATTATTTCCAAAATTACCGGTATTCCTATCGACACAATGCTATCGAGTGAACGCGAGCGATTACTTGTTACGGAGCAAAAATTAAGGGAGTCGGTAATAGGGCAGGATGAGGCAATAAAAGGCGTTAGCGACGCGGTACGTAGATCACGTGCCGGTATTCAGGATGTTAACCGCCCCTTAGGTTCGTTTTTATTTCTCGGTCCTACAGGCGTCGGTAAAACCGAGTTGACTAAGGCGCTTGCCTATTTTCTCTTTGATGATCGTAACGCAATTTTGCGTATTGACATGTCGGAATATATGGAGAAGCATGCTATTTCGCGGTTGATCGGTGCGCCTCCGGGTTATATCGGTTATGATCAAGGGGGAGTATTGACCGAAGCGGTGCGGCGACGTCCTTATCAGGTAATATTGTTTGATGAAGTTGAGAAAGCCCATCCGGATATTTTTAATATTATGCTGCAAATACTCGACGAGGGAAGGCTTACCGATAGCCAAGGTATAACTGTTGATTTTAAAAATACTATTATAGTTTTAACGTCCAATCTTGGTGCTGAGATATTAATTAATCAGCAAGAAGGAGAAGACACCTATAAAGTAAAAGATCAAGTTATGGAATATGTAAGAGCCGTATTTAAACCGGAATTCTTAAATAGGTTAGACGAAATTATATTATTTCATAGGTTAAACCGCGATAATATTCACGATATAGTTAAAATCCAGTTGGAAAATTTGAAAAAAATTTTATTGCAACAAAATATAACTTTGGAATTTGACGAGTCGGCTTTAAATTATTTAGCTGAAAAAGGTTATGATCCGATGTTTGGCGCGCGCCCGTTAAAGCGTCTTATCCAGCGAGAATTACAAAATAATCTGGCTAAAATGATTCTTAGCGGTGAGGTAAGCGGCGGTATGGCTGTTAAAGTAACAGTGGAAAATAACGAATTAAGTATAGTATTAATGCAAAGTTAGGATGGCTGTGTTGCATGAATAGGTTAAAGCGTGTTCGATGTCATTCCCGTGAAAACGGGAATCCAGCCTTTTCTTTGTCATGCTGAACTTGTTTCAGCATCTATTGAACAATATCCTGAAATAAATTCAGGATGACCTAAAAAGTGCTTTTTTCTAGATTCCCGCCTACGCGGGAATGACATAAGAGAGCAGGGAATGACATCGAAAATTCGAGCCATGCAACAACGCCGATTGCGGCGTTACCTTACCGCTCCTCTATAATCTTTACCCAATCAGAAAATAATTAATTCTAAATTTTTCTAACGTTAGAGTAACAAAATGCTTAACAAATTCTTTAAGTAATGCTTCATCTGTTACCGGCTGTGCCTTTTCATCAAGAGCCGTTAATTCTTTAGAAATAAATTTTTTAAGAATTTTTTCCTCAATATTCTCGAGAGAATTAGTACCGTCTAATAATTCCAAAATACATTTTTCTTGTATTTGTATACCTATCATATTATTAAGCCGATTAGTGACGCTTATTAGCTTATTAGCATTATTGAAATTTGCATGTTTTACCTGATATCTCATAAGCTCGCTAACTTTCGGTTTTGCGGTAATACTTGCTATAGCATTCGGCTTCTCGGCATATATTTTTACGAAATCTTGGAATATAAGTTTAATAAAATTTGCTTCTAATGCTGCTAGAAAATCCGTTAATTGAAATTTTCCGAGTTTTTTAAATGCTGCTTCGGCAACTCGCTCCAGACTCATCGGATTACCGATATTTTCGCTATAGACATATAAAATAGCTTTCATAACCGGCGAAGCGGTTGAGATAAAAGGCTCCGGTAAATTCTCGTAATAGAAGCTAATATTTTCCTGCGCGTTAGAGAGATCAATATCATTCCGATTAGTTACCGGTCTAACATTGAAGGTGGTGTAGAAACCTTTTAATTTATTAAATTCAATATTTCTATTTATAGCTGCCTCATTATGGCATAACAAAGTAGAGCGAAACTTGCGGTTAGTAATAAAATCCATATATTGCTCGGTACGGACTATATCATTAATAGTTTGTAATTGCTCTGCTGCCTTTATCGGTAAATTACCGATAAACATCGAGGAAGGTGAAGTATCACCAAGATAATTAAGCTGATGCTTCCTTGCCATATCCATAAATTGATAAAAATAAAAGCCGGTATTTTCTTCACCTAAATACTCATGCAACAGATATGAATCATCATATAAAGCTAAAATTTTTGCTTCATCTTGCAAGAATTTAGAATATGAAGAGGGCGATTTGTCTAACGACTCATTAATAAAGCTTAACAATAATTTTGCTTGTTGTAATTTATCATTATTATTTTGAAAAATTTCCGAGTGGAACATCATCATTTCTCTAATGGTTCTTTGCATATTCCAACCGGGCAAAGTATTATAACTGACAAAAGCAATGCCGTTTCGATTTAGTAATTTATTTGCAACTTCAAGAATTTTTTCTTTTACCGCGTCCGGCACCCAAGAAAATACCCCGTGACAGATTATATAATCAAATTTACCTAAAGACTCATCAATATCCATTATGGATAAATGTTTTAAATCAATATTTTTAAGCTTTAAATCATCAACTGCTTTAAGCCCCTGTTCTATTTGTTTTTTTGATAAATCAATACCGAGGGAATAAGATTTAGGATAAGTTTCGGCAAAATTGAACATATTACTCCCGACCCCACAACCTATATCCAATATTCTTGCGGTTTTTACCTCCGGGGGATTTAACCCGAATAACAACCCGATAGTTCTTAAATGTTCAGGGGTGGTATAGCCAAAAGAAAACGGGGAGTACGGAACTTCGTCATAAGATATTTTATTGTTTTGTTGGGTCATATTTGTCCTTAATAAAAAAATCAATTTTAAGAAATTTGGAGAAATTAAGCAAGGATTTTATAACTCTATTAACTGAGCATGGTTAGCAAGGCTTTCTATACCCTGAAGGTCGGTTGCGGTAATCCATAATTGTAAACCGACGGTTATGAAAAACTCCGTTAAATATTCTCGTCTTTTGTCATCAAGATGAACAAAAACCTCGTCTAATAATAAAATGGGAGTTGCTTGATTAGACTTAATAAAATAATTAACTTCCGCCAGCATTATAGCAATTAATATTGCTTTCTGCTCACCCGTAGAACAAAGTTTTGCTAAAATATTTTTTTTCTTGTGCTTAATTATAATATCGCTTTTATGCACCCCGAAACTAGTGCGTCCGATTAATTTATCTTTACTGCGTGTGCTGTAAAGCTCATCGGTTATGAACCCCGCTATTTCCTTTTCTCCTGCTAATATTTTTTGCTCTACTACCCCGTCAATAGCTAAGTCGGCTTTAGGAAACTCGTTATCAAGCTCATCGATTGCTTGTTGCATATATTTTAAAGTTTTGAGTCGGTTAGAAGCGATTTGAGCAGAGAGCTCCGCCATTTTTTCCTCAATCACTTTAGACCAATTCTCATCTATATAATTTTCTATAAGGATTTTATTGCGCTCTTGCATATAATATTCGTATTTACTAACTAAACCCGCATGGTTTGGATCGAAATTATAAACAATTCTATCAAAAAATTTTCTTCTGTCACTAGCTCCCGCCGAAAATATACCTTCCATTTGCGGCGTCAGCCATACCATACTAGTAAATTTACTTAGTTCGGTATTCGGTATTTTGGCGCCGTTAAATTCGGTAAGCCGTTTATTGGAGCTACGTTTAAAATGCGTGGTAATCTCAGCCGGTCCCAGCTTGCTTTGCAATAATGCACGAATGATACAATAATCTTCGCAGCTTTTACAGATATCAGCGAATTTTGCAGAGCGTAACCCTCTTCCGGGATAAAGTAGCGATATCGCTTCTAAAATGCTGGTTTTGCCGCTCCCGTTCTCGCCGATTAATATTATAGCTTTGTTATCTGTCTTAACCTCAAAATGCCGAAAATTACGATAATTCTCTAAGGTTAATGATTGCAGAAAAATATTTTTCATGAGTAGCTAGGTTAATGTTTATGATCGTGGTGATGAGTATAAAATCCTAACGAAGAAAGTACATTAGAAAAATCTGAATTAGGCGTTAATTCATTCGGCACCCCGCTACAACATATATGCCCGTTTAAACATATTACTTGATCGGAGTTTTTCATCACGGTAAACAAATCGTGCGAAATCATAAAAACCGTAATATCAAAATTTTTTTTGATGTGGTTAATGATCTGATAAAATTCTTGTTGGCTTGCAACGTCAAGAGATTGGATAGGTTCATCTAAGATAATTAAATCCGGCTTGCTAAGTATAGCACTCGCTAAAACCAATTTTTGGAATTGCCCCATAGAAAGCTCTGAGATATCATGCTCTTTTAATTTCTCTAAATTAATAAAAGTAATAATTTCTTTCAGTTTATTATTTTTATTATTCGGTGCTAATAAATCTAGAAAATTTTTGACCGTAATCGGTAAAGAAGTACTCAGATTAAATTTTTGCGGGACGTAACCGATTTTTAATTTGGCGATTTTTAATTTAGAGTTAATTATTATTTCGCCGCTACTTGGCTTTTCTAAGCCCAGTATTAGTCGGACTATAGTAGTTTTACCGGCACCGTTTGGACCTATTAAGGTAGTAATATTATTTCTTTTTATAGTAAAACTAATATTATTGATCGGTAACTTATTACCGAATTTCTTAGATACATTACGAAATTCTATTAAAGGATTTTCCAAGGTAAGTATGTTATTTTATATTATTAATGTGGTGGGGATCGATAAACACGTTCCCAATGTCATTCGTCATGGATATCCAGAGAATTAAATGATAATCAAATTAATTACCTATCACCTCTTGAATATCTATTTTCTGAAAATCCTGCATGTTGAATTCAATAATTTCCGGAGTTAGCTCCTTGTCGGCATTATTCTTAGAATCCTTTGCAGCTTGTTTTGCCTTGTAATCTCGAGAGTAAGCATAGTTGGCAAAACGTACTAATATTTTATTATCTTTTATCTCTTCAATTTTTCCTAAAGTAAACGGTGTACTTTTGAAATCCTCATCATGCGGAATCTTAAATGTAAAATAACTTCCTGCTTGAGGATTGTTTTTAAAGGTTTGAATATTTTTTGCGTTTTTACTACTATCAAAAATACTAAACAATATAATAACTATAATAATAATAAGACCGGAAAAAAACCACCAAGGAGTTTTAAAATTTAAATCGTTTCGTTGTATTTTTCGTAAATCTGCTGTGATGTGATATTCAGATCCACAAGATAAGCAAGATACATAAGTGATTTTATTAAGAGGTACAACAGGAATCCAAAAAAGATTAAATGTACGCTGTAATCCTACCAAGTAAAGCTGGTTAGCATTACAAGTTTTACAAGCTCCATCTATCTTTTTGGTACCAATTTCCCTTGTACTCCATCCCCAAACAATCATTTTATTCTTTGAATTTTATTTATATCCGCATCATTATAATAATTTGTTGAATAAAGTACAATCTTTTTATACTACTCAAAGTTAGTTATCGGTTAGAAAGAAGTATAAAAAGTAGAACACTAAAGAGATGTTGAATTTGCTTCAGCATGACAAAGTAAAGGCTGGATTGCCGTTTTTAGGCGTTGTTGCGGCTCATAATTTACTGTATTACGGTTATTACAAGTATGGTGTCATGCCACGGTATGACACCGAATTGCTGTGCAAAAATTCGAGCCATGCAACAACGCCGATCAAACCACGGAATGACACCTATTCATTTATCGATAGAATAGATGCCGATCAATTCGGTTTTTCCTAAAATATGCTCTTCTATTGCTGATAATAAATCCTGCTTGCTAGCATTTTCGTCAAGCTCAAGATAAGCTTTTAAGGCATATAATTTAAAAAAGTAACGATGTGCTTTTCCGGGAGGAGGGCAAGGACCGCCGTATTGCTTTTCTTTCCAACTGTTATTAAGCGTTTTAATAGCGGCATCTATTTTTCCTTCCGACAATTTTAATATAGATGCCGGAATATTATAAATTATCCAGTGATCCCACACCCCTATAGGCGGGGCTATTTCAATAGGAGCATCGGGATCATCCATAATTAAAGCAAAAGATTTTGTACCTAACGGCGCATTTTTCCATTCTAAAGCAGGGGAAATATTTTCGCCTTTACAGGTGAATTTATCGGGAATGCGTTCTTTATTATTAAATGCCGTACTTATTAATTCAAAAGTCATATTTATTTACTCCTTTTGGTTTTTTTTAAGTTGTGCCATGTTATTAGTATAGGTAGAGCGTCATTGCGAGGAGGGATTGGCGTTGTTGCATGGCTAATAATTTACCGTATTATGGTTATTATAAGTACGGTGTCATACCGTGGCCCCTCCCACGGTATCCGGAAAAACCTTAATAAAAAGACTGGATGCCGTGGTCACGCCCACTACTGTACGAACGTTGAAAAAAGGCTGTGTCATGCCGTGACTTGATCACGGCATCCAGGAAAATAAAGCCATATTAGACTTATTTTAGAATCTTTTTATGATATTATAAGCTGGATTCCGTGGTCGTAGCCACGGAATGACAGAATTTTTACCTCTTTATTTAAACGTTCGTACAGTAGTGGGTCAGGCCACGGCATGACACCGAAACACTTTGCAAAAATTCGAGCCATGCAACAAGACCATTGTCTACACGCAATGACGTTTCGATACTCTAATTCACGACTTCCCATTGTCCGTCGGGTTTACGACATGCTTTTCCGTAAGCTTTTTGCTGCTGTCCGCCTATTACGACCGTGTGAGTATATTCGCGGCAATATTGACCGTGATCATTTTTAAAAGTACTGGTAGGTGTAATGGAACCACGGTGACCGTTATCAGGATTACGCCACTCTACGGTATTGCCGGTAGGTGCGGCTTCTAAAGCTCTTTGAGAACTGAGTTCCGCAAGTTTTCTATCTTGCTCATCCATTCCGGCACCGATTTGACCGCCTATTAATGCACCGATTAACGCACCTGCGCCGGTGGCAAATAATGCTCCTGTACCTTTACCGAATTGAGCTCCTAGTAAAGCACCGGTTGCTCCGCCGATTAACGTACCGCTACCTTGTTTATTCATGCCGCCTGGTCCGGAGCAAGCTTGTAACATCCCACATGCTAAGATAATAACAATAAATTTAGATATTAATTTCATATAAATCGCCTATTGTAAAATATAAGTTTGAAAGTTATCTTATAAAAGTATTTTTGTAAAGCTGAATATAATTATCTACTCTAATATAATTGAATTTTATATTTTTTTAGCTAAACTACATAACAATTATGTTACTTAACTTTATACCGCAAAACAATCAAAATATTTTATGAATACTATTAAGCAGAATAATTTAATAAAATCGGCGTCTTATTTATCATTTACGATAGCTGCGATTATCTTAATTATTAAAACTTACGGCTGGTTTATAACAAATTCGCAATCAATGCTTGCCTCTTTGATTGATTCAATGCTTGATATTTCATCTTCCTTCGTTAATTTAATTGCAATACGATTCGCTTTTCAACCTCCGGATTATTATCATCGATTCGGTCACGGAAAAGTGCAGGATTTAACAATTTTTTCACAATCGATGTTCTTTTTTGCTTCGGCTCTTTTTACCAGCTTTTCCTCATTTAAATCTTTAGCGGACGGCAGTTACCCTGAAAATATTGCGCACGGCACTAACGTAATGTATTTATGTATATTTCTTACCGTGATATTAGTGCTTTATCAAACATATGTAATAAAAAAAACTCATTCGGAAATTATTAAAGTCGATAAATTACATTATTTCACTGATTTGCTGACAAATATTTTAGTAATAATATCTATAAATTTAAGCGGTCGTTTTTGGTTTATTGACCCGTTATTCGGCGTTGCTATATCACTATATATATTTTATGCTTCTTATTCCTTATTTAAAAAAGCTTTTAAGAATTTGATTGATCAAGAATTACCGGAGGAAGATAGGCGAAAAATCATTGAGATAGTTAATAAGCATAAAAAAATAAGAGGGATGCATGATATGAAAACTAGATATGCAGCACACAAACCTTTTATCCAGTGTCATTTAGAGATGGACGGTAATATATCGCTACATAATGCGCATGAAATTAGCGATGAAATTCTTCTTGAAATATTAAAAGAATTTCCCGGTGCCGAGATAATAATTCATCAAGACCCTTACGGCCTAGAAGAGCAAGTTAATTATCGTGATGAGATTAAATAATTTCTTTATGCAAGAAGCACTAAAGCAAGCTAGGCTCGCTTTCGGCAAAAACGAAATTCCGGTTGGTGCGGTTATAGTTAATCGGTTAAATCAAAAAATTATTGCGGTAGCTCATAATATTACCGAAGAAAAAAATAATGCGCTTTTTCATGCCGAAATTATTGCAATTAATAAGGCATGCCGAATTTTGACTAGTAAAAATCTAATAGATCATGATATATATGTTACTTTAGAGCCGTGTGCAATGTGTGCTAGTGCAATAGCGCATAGCAGATTAAGTCGTTTATTTTACGGCGCAAACGATCCTAAACAGGGAGCTATTGAGAGTAATTTACGCTTTTTTAATAGTAAAGCTTGTTTTCATAGACCGGAAATATACGGTGATATACTCGCCCTAGAGTCAAAAATATTGATGAAAAGTTTTTTTAAAAAGATTAGAGAAAAGAATTTAGATTAAATCCCTCATTACATTCGGGATAGCCTGGATTGCCGCAGCCACTTCGTGGCTTCGCAATGACGAGTTTTTTATTAATTTTTGATCCACGCGGGCATTGCCACGGGTCTTGTTGCATGGCTCGAATTTTTGCAAAGCGTTCGGTGTCATACCGTGGCTTGACCGGCATTGTTGCATGGCTCTAAAAAAGTGCCTTATGTCATTCTAGCTAAAGGCAGGAATCCAGAAAAATTAAACTAAAGATGTAACGATAACTTACAATTATATAGAAAAAAGCCTTACAAGCTAAGGCTTTTTAGCCTGGATTCCCGCTTTCGCGGGAATGACATAAGGGGCAGCAGGAATGACATACTGCTTCTTTTATCGAACCATGCAACAATGCTTCTAGTCGCTCGCAATGACGTTTAGGGTATCCATGCGGGCAATGCCTCCTCGCAATGACGATTTTAGGCTTTTTTATTTTCTTCTTCCACAAAAATCATAAGCTACTATATCTTAAAAACCCAAATTCAGTTTTTTAGTTATTGAGTCGGAGCATTATTTGCTACTTTTACTTTAATTGTTTTCATAGAGGTGTCATCAAAGAACAAATATACTTTAAATTCGTCTCCTTCCTTTAAAGATTGTTTTAAATCATACAGCATTATATGCGCGCCGCCGGGCTTAAGCTCTACGCTAGTTTTCGTAGGAATTAAAAGATTATCTAGTTTTACCATTTTACTAATTCCTTTTTCATCGGTAAAAGTTTGGTGAAGTTCTACTTTATTGGCGATATCCGACGATACGTTTATTAAATTATAATTAGCACCGCTATCATTTTTAATTACTAAATACATAGCGGAATTATTAATTTTACCTGCCGTACTTGTTGCAGGCCTTGCCCAAGCATTAACAAAACTAAGATCGGCCATTGCCGCAATAGGTGCGTTACTATCGGATTGAGGGGTAGAAGAAGGAACTGCCGCCGCTGTCGGTGCAGCAGGGGGATTAGTAGAAGTAGCGTAGCTTACAGAACAGGTTAAACTAGTGAGTAGTAAGAGAAGAGTTTTTAAATTCATGTTAATACCGTAAAATAAGTTTATTCGTAAATTATATTAACATGAATGAGGTACAAATCCAATAATCTTTTAGCAATATTACTAATCTTAATTACTAGCATTAGTTAATAATTTTAGTTGTAAGAGAGCGTTGTTGCATGACTACCGGAATCGTCATGGCGAGCATTTGCGGGCGTTGTTGCATGGCTCGAATTTGTGATGTCATTCCCTGCTCTCTTATGTCATTCCCGCCTTTAGCTAGAATGACATCGAAAATTTGAGCCATGCAACAACGCCTCGTAAGAGGGAATTAAGAAGTAAAATATTGAGAGAGTAGTTATTTTTTCTGATCGGTTCTAATTGAAACGATAGTAGACATACCCGGTATTAGATTAGCATTACTGGGGACTTCAAAATCTATTAAAACCGGTACGCGCTGAACGATTTTAGTAAAGTTGCCCGTGGCATTATCAGGCGGAATTAGAGTAAATTTTGAACCGGTTGCCGGTGAGATATTACGAATTTTGCCGTATATTACTTTTTTCGGTAGAGAATCAAATTGTATTTTTACTTTTAAACCGGGGCGGAATTTTTCTATTTGTGTTTCTTTAAAATTAGCTTGGATATACATTGTTTTATCTTGGACGATAGAAAATAATATTCTACCGGAAACTATATAATTCCCGACTTCTAAACTGCTATTACTAAATATACCGCTCACGGGCGCAATAATTTTAGTATTTTGCAGACTCCTCTCGGTGATTTTTTTATTCTCCGTCAATTCTTTTAGGTTTTCTTCTTCTGCCGACTTCTCAAGGCTTAATAGTAGCAAATTTTGCTTAGCAATCTGTAAATCTAATTTAGCTTGATTATAGTCGGTTTTTGCTTTTGCAAATAGATTCTTTGAATCATCCAAGGCTTTGCTACTGGCAAATTTTTCTTTATTTAACTCTTTAGTTCTAGCAAAATCGGTGGAAATAATCTCAAAGCTTATTTTCGCTAAACTTAATTTTTCTTCTGCTTGTTCTAATTTAATTTGCCCTATTAAAGTTTTCTGATCGATAATTTCTATATTTTTTAGCGAGGCATTAATAGAGGCGTCTAACGCATTAAGGCGCGCCTTATAATCTCTATCGTCAATTTCACCAATCAAATCACCCTTGTTAACTCTTGCGTTATTAGAGATTAATAAGTTAGTTAAGACGCCGTTAATCTCGGAACTTACATTTGATATATCGGCATCAATATAAGCATTATCGGTAGATTGCGTATTGACCCAGACATAAATACCGTAACCGGCACTAATTAATGCTATTATAATTATCGCTAACAAATATTTAGCTAAAGGATGAGTTTTATATTTCTCAATATTTTGAGTTACATTAAGCATAGTTATTTACTACCGAGTTTTTGCTTGAGAAAATAGCAAGCAGGTATAGAAAGAATATATATAATCGCTATTAACGGTAACGAATACCATGGATATATGATAAGGTTTATAATAATGATTGCAAATAAAATCATTGCAAGGGATAAATATTCCGGTTTTATATTTAAATTTTTTGTTGAAATAGTCGGTAACCTACTAGCAAGTAAAAAAGCTATTATAGCTAAATAGATATTAATGGTTATAGTGTGAACGCGAATATTTATATTTAGTAAAGTACTAATTTCAAAATCTAACATCACCGGCATTAAAGCAAGTAACGCGCCGCAAGGGGCAGGTACACCGGTAAAAAAATATTCCGCTCTATCTTGCTTCGGCTGAAAAATACTAATGTTAAAACGTGCAAGACGTAGTGCCATGCATACGATAAATAGTAGCATCACTGCCCATGAAAACACTTTATACTCATATTGCTGAAAAGACCATAAATATATTAGATATGCGGGAGCTATACCGAAATTGGCAAAATCACATAATGAATCAAGTTCGGCACCGAAAGGGCTGGTAGCGTTTAGCATTCTTGCAACCCTGCCGTCAATGCCGTCAAGAATTGCCGCGACTATAATACAATATACGGCGATTTCCCATCTACCGTCTAAGGCAAATCTCAAAGAACTCATACCGGTAATAAGCCCTAATAAGGTAATAAAGTTAGGAATTAATTTTATAAAGGGAATAGGCTTATTTATTATAGCTTTACGTATTTTTAACAATTTATATACTCAAATAATAATATCGATCAAATTCTGAGGTCATTTCCGTGATCTATGTCATTCTAGCTAAAGGCGGGCGTTGTTGCATGGCTCGAATTTTTGCAAAATGTCGGTGTCAAGCCACGGTATGACAACATACTTGTAATAACCATAATACGGTAAATTACGAACCCCGCAACAACACTCGCGGATCGTCATTGCGAGGAGGCATTTATGCCGACGCGGCAATCAAGTATAAACATATTTTTATGCTAAACTATGTTTAGCATTCTATTAAATCCCTCATTACATTCGGGATAGCCTGGATTGCCACAGCCACTTCGTGGCTTCGCAATGACGTTATCTCCTCTCAAACTTAAATTCCGCTATTTTTTTACGACCAAAATCGGCGATGATAGTTTCGCCGCCGATAGCGGTTTGACCCTTTGTAACAAATAAGGCTGTTTTTAACGGTAAATAAATATCCGCTCTACTGCCGAAACGAATTATACCGTATCGCTCTCCTGCTTTAACCTCGGTACCTTCTTCTAAATCGCATACTATTCTTCTAGCTATTAATCCTGCTATCTGTACAAAAGCTATTTTCTGACCGGTATTAGTTTCCATTAACACCGATTGACGTTCATTATAAATACTTGCCTTATCGAGCGAAGCATTAAAAAACTTCCCCGGATTGTAATGCAGCGATAAAATTTTTCCGCTAGCAGGTACCCTATTAACATGCACATTAAAAATATTAAGAAAAATACTAACTCTTATCATTTCTTCGTCGCCAAGACCTAATTCTGCCGGCGGTATAGCTTCTTTTATTTCTTGAACTATTCCGTCGGCCGGGCTTACTATTAAGTCATCATTTATAGGAACGTAGCGGTCGGGGTTACGGAAAAAATATATACACCAAGCAGTTAGGATAAACCCTATGCCGCCAAGTTTACTATTAAAAGAAGCTAATAAAAAACTTACTACCGCAAAGCTTGCAATGAATATATACCCTTCACGATGAATAATTTTTAAAAAATCGTTATATTGTTTCATTTTAATCTCTAATAAATTTTTGATGTTATTCCTAGCTAAAGTGTTATTCTATGGCTCGTATTTTTGATGTCATTCCAGCGTTGTTGCATGGTTCTTGAAAAGTTCTCGATATCATTCCCGCGAAGGCGGGAATCTAGGCTTTTCTTTGTCATGCTGAATTTATTTCAGCATCTTTTGCACAAGATCCTGAAACAAGTTCAGGATGACTATTTTTTCCTGGATTCCCGCCTCCGCGGGAATGACATATAAGTTATTTATTCCCCTTCCTTATTCTCTTCTAACTCCTCCTCATCTTCCGTTATATTTTCCGGTGGTGCGTTTTGATCTTCTTGAGCTGATCCAAGAGCATATACACACAAATCTTCAAGCGGCACATTATTTTTTTTAGAAAGATCGTTTAATTTACTAATCGCATCCATTACTTCTGATGGTACGGTACCTCCACGCTCTTTTGACAACCAATCTGCTTGAAATTGTATTGGGTGATGCCCTTGTTCCGGTGTTCCGATATAAAATTTAAATTTTGATTTTTGTCCGCCAAAATCACAATCAAACTCAAATGCTTTCATAGTAAAAATAAATTTAATTATATTATTTATTATTAATGGTTTGATATTAAAAACGCAAACCTAAAATGCTCTTTTGTGCTAATAAAAAATTATAGCTTGTGTATAGTTGATTTATGTTGTTCCTTCCTCTATATAGGGGGCAGTTTAAGGAATGCACTTTTGGTCAACACCCCTGATGTCATTCCCGCGCAGGCGGGAATCTAGATTTTTCTTTGTCATGCTGAACTTGTTTCAGTATCCCATGTAATAGATCCTGAAATAAATTCAGGATGACTATAATTCTTCCGGATTCCCGCCTGCGCGGGAATGACATCGGAAATTCGAGCCATGCAACAACGCCTCTAATTACTAAGAATGTTTTTTCAAATTTTCTATTAATTTGTCAAAACCTTCATTCTGTAGCGTATTAGTAAATTCTTGCTGTTGGGCGCTGATAAGGCTCACGCCTTCGGTTACTATATCCGAAACTTTAAAAGTATCTTTCCCGCCGTTTTTTATTTGACGTACTAAATATTCTACTCTAATAGGTTCTTGTCCCGTATTGCTGACTATATTCATCGTTACTATAAAATCCGTGGAGGTGGAACCTGATTGGCGAACTCCTATTATTTTCGGTTGTTCACCCTTATAGTCTTTTATTAAATCCGTATAAGCTTTAGTAACATATTTAGAGTAGACACCTACAAATTCTTTAGTTTGTTCAGGTGATAAATCTTGTCTACCTTGACGTCCAAGCGTATAATTAGCCATCCACTCAAAATCTAAATTATTTGAAATTAAGCTGCGCGCTTTCGCAATTTTTACGTCTTGGGTTAAGTTTGGATCGTTAAGTGTACCGGAAGCTTCACTTACAAGCTTAGTAATATAATCATTTAATCCCTCAGGCGCGCTGTTGTCCGAATAGGCAGAGAAAGTAGTAAATAATAAAAATATAGCTGTAATAATTCTATTCATAGCAACCTCTATAATTTAATTAATATTTTTTGTATTAAATTTTGTTTTAACTTGTGGGCATTTAAAATTTGTCGGATATTGAACCGATGCTTCACGGGCTTGATGTAGAGCCGACCTAATAGCGATATAAGGATCGGTAGAGTTGTTCATGATATAATCACTAAAAGGTAATGCGATATATCGGTCATTTATTTTACTAATCGCTAAAACAGTTAGATCAAAATCATTATGAGTATAATACATCATAGGATTAAGTGCATAGTTTGTAAATATCGAATCGGTCATATCGCGAGCGTTAGTACTGCCGATTATGGGTAATACTAAATAAGGTCCCGGACCGACGCCGTAATGTGCTAAAGTATTACCGAAAGTTTGCCGCTCCGAAGGTAAACCTACTTTGCTTGCCACGTCAAATAACCCCCCTATGCCGAGAGTCGTATTAATGATAAATCTCCAAGCACTCTTCATGGTTTTATCGTAATTTAACTGTAACCCGTAATTTACGGCAGTAAGAGGAGTATCGATATTATTAACAAAGCTGTTAACTCTTGTTTTAGTATAATTATTGGTAACTTTCTTATAACCGACTGCTAAGGGACGTAAAATCAAATAATCTAACACCGAATTAAAAGCAAAAATTTTACGATTTAATCTTTCATACGGATCATAAATTTGACTGCAGCCGATACCGGTAGTATTGTAATTATACTTATCATCGTCAATATATTCAAGATCGGCTTGAACGATAAAAGGACAAAGACCGATCATTAATAAGATGATAGGTAATATTAGTATCTTCATAGTTTAAATGCTAGTTTTTTTACATACTACAATACAATATTTATTATTTTCCGCCAGTATTAATTTTTGAGAGCTTAATATAGTAAACTTGCCGGTATTTAAGATTTCAATAATTTCATCTAAATTAAAAATAAATTCTTTTCGTTTTAAAGAATAACTTGTACTGGCCGCAATAGGTAAACAGAAGGCGAAATAGCCTGATTCATTTAATAAAGAATAAATAGCATCAAAATAAATTTCCAAACCGCTAGTAAAGGATAAGCCGCAAAAACTCAATATTACATCAAAAGACCTCTTGGATAACTCTACTTCTTCTGGTAATTTGTACATCGATCCTAACCCCTCATCCTCACGTACGTTAGAGTACGCTCCGGTTCTGCGTTCCGTGTCTCCTTCAAATTCCTGAGAATAAGCGAGTTCTGCAAGAGGTCTAAATTTATCGGAGGTTTGTTTGATAAAATCCGGTATTGAAACGTCAAATACTTGATCATAAATTTCGGTATTAGGATAATATACGCTTAGTAAATTATTCATGACGGTAGAGCTTTCAACACCGGTTAAGCTAAAGCTTTCAGGAAAACGTTTTTGAATTTCATATCCTATAAGTCCGACATTACTGCCTAATTCTAAAATATTATAATTATCGGGTAAATCGGTTATCTGATTTATAGTTTCGTGAATAAAGCTATAAGGAAGATGGATATTATTTTCATTGCGAAAACTATTAGTATAGTATCTTGCCGTTAAATCTCTATATTGTTGCCATATCGCTCCGGGAATTTCCTTGGCATTTTTATAATTTTGTAAAAACGTTCCTAGTTGAGTCTTATCTTCCGTAGAAGATTTTTGGGCATAATCCAGAGCTGTTGAATAATTATTTTTTAAAAAGTAAGCTAAGGCAAGCCAATAATATATTTTAGGGTCTGCACGTGCAAAAAATTTATCGACCAATTTAAATCTTAATATTGCATCATTTAGATTTCCTTTATATAAATGATCGATTCCTAACTCAAAATTGGTTTCTTTTAAATGGCTGAGTTTGTGCTTACAATCATTATAATAGTTTGTAGAATCTAGAATCTTATTTTTACACCAATTAGGGATGTTTGTTATTTTATAATAATAAAGTTTTATCTTATCTTTTATCGTAGAAGTTATTTTGCTACCAAACATGATATCTAAATTTTATTTATTAATAATACAAATATATATCTTACAAATGTTACCGTCAACAAATTAGGGGTTAATTTATGTCCATCATTTCTAAACGCTTAAGTATTATCAAGCCTTCTCCGACTTTGGCAGTGGTTAAAAAGACGCTTGAACTAAAAAAAGCCGGAATAGATATCATTTCACTCGGTGCGGGAGAGCCTGATTTTGATACGCCCGATAATATTAAAGAGGCGGCAATCAAAGCAATAAGGGATGGTGCTACTAAATATACGAATGTTGAAGGTATGCCGCTTCTTAAACAAGCAGTGCAAAATAAATTTAAACGTGAGAATAATTTAGATTATGAACTTGATGAGATAATAATATGTAGCGGCGGCAAGCAGGTTATATATAATCTGTTTACGGCTTCTTTAAATGACGGTGATGAGGTTATTATTCCGGCACCTTACTGGGTTTCTTATCCCGATATGGTCTTACTTGCAGGAGGTAAGCCCGTCTTTGCTAATTGCGGAATTGAAAGTAATTTTAAGTTAAGTAGCGAAGCGTTAGAGCGGTTAATTACGCTTAAAACTAAATGGCTGATTATTAATTCCCCAAGTAATCCGACCGGCTCTAGCTATTCTTACGAAGAGCTGGAAAATATTGCTAAATTGTTGCGAAAATATCCGCATGTTAACATAATGTCGGACGATATTTATGAGCATATTATTTTTGACGATTTTAAATTTTATACTTTAGCGCAAATAGCTAGTGATTTAAAGGAGCGGATATTTACCGTAAACGGCGTATCCAAAGCTTACTCGATGACGGGTTGGCGAATAGGCTACGGCGCGGGTTCTAGGGATTTAATTAAAGCAATGGCTATTATCCAATCGCAAAGTACTTCAAATCCTTGTTCTATCAGTCAGATGGCTGCTATCGAAGCCTTAAACGGTCCGCAAGATTTTATTAAGCAAAATGCTTTAAATTTTCAGAAAAAACGTGATTTGGCTTTATCGATTTTAGAAAGGATAAAATATTTTAGTTGCTATAAACCGGAAGGAGCGTTTTATTTGTTTGTTAAATGTGAAAAAATATTTGGATTGAAAGCTTTATCCGGTAAAATCATAAAAAATAGTAATGATTTAGGCAAGTATTTACTTGAAGAGGCTAAAGTTGCTGTAGTACCGGGGATTGCTTTCGGCTTAGAAGGGTATTTTAGAATTTCTTATGCTATGTCTATTGAGGATTTAAAAGAAGCATGTGTTAGAATAGAAAAAGCTTGTAGTATACTAAAACAAGTTGATTAAAGTATTTTAGATTATAAGCACTTCCGGTGTCATTCCCGCGTGGATACCCAAACGTCATTGCGAGCGACCAAAGGGAGCGCGGCAATCCGGAAAATAATAATTTACATAGCATTTTGTACTAATTTTTTCCTGGATTGCCACGTCGGCGCTAAAGCACCTCCTCGCAATGACGTTTGGATTGAATTAACTATAAAAAATAATGAGAAAAGCTTTTAAAAGATTTCTAAAAAATAATAATTGTGCGGTTAATATAATCACGATTTTACTATATGGTTATTTAAAATTTGTTTATTTTACTTCAAGGCGGAAATTTATATTTCCAAAAGGAAGCGATAAGAAAAAATTTTTAGCAGAGCAAGGAGTAATTTTTGCTTTTTGGCATAATATGCTTGCCTTAAGTCCATGTATGTTTAAAGGACATACGGATGTTTACGCTTTAATATCTCCTCATTTAGACGGCAAATTTCTAAATAATATCGTTAGCAAATTCGGTTGCGGTGTTATAATCGGCTCTACTAATAAAAATCCGATTGGGGCATTGAAAGTAATTATTCAAAAATTATCCAAAGGCAGTAATGTAATAATTACGCCGGACGGTCCCAAAGGACCGGTTTACAAAATAAATAGCGGTATTACCGAAATTGCACGTAAATATAATAAAAAATTAATACCGATCGTTAGTAATACATCGAGATATTTTTTGTTAAAAAGTTGGGATAAATTAATAATGCCGCTGCCGTTCGGCACTATAACCGTCATAGTCGGCTCGCCTCTAAATTTTACAGATAATAAAGAACAAAACGATATTAACCTTGAGAAGCAGCTAAGCAGTTTAACACAGAGTTTACCGAAATGAGGTGTACTTCAATTACGTAATACAAAACGCCCGTCATTGCGAGCGATAGCAGGCTTTGTTGCATGGCTCGAATTTTCGATATCATTCCCTGCTCTCTTATGTCATTCCCGCGCAGGCGGGAATCCAGACTTTTTATTGTCATGCTGAACAAGTTTTGCGCATCTTTTTTAGTAGATTCTGAAATAAATTCAGAATGACTATAATTTTCTGGATTCCCGCCTGCGCGGGAATGACATATTGCTGCTTTTATCGAGCCATGCAACAACGCCGGCTTGACCCACTACTGTACGAACGTTTAAATAAAGAGGTAAAAATTCTGTCATTCCGTGGCTACGACCACGGAATCCAGCTTATAATATCATAAAAAGATTCTAAAATAAGTCTAATATGGCTTTATTTTCCTGGATGCCGTGATCAAGTCACGGCATGACACAGCCTTTTTTCAACGTTCGTACAGTAGTGGGCTTGACCACGGCATGACACTGTACTTATAATAACCATGGTAAATTATTAGCCATGCAACAACGCCAACAATGGCTTGTGATGAGGCGATTCGAGCAACAATACAATATGTGAATGACATTGAGAAAGTAGGAAAATGATACCACAAAAACCAATTCTTCATTTGCAGGCAATATTATATTTATATCATCTGTTAAGTTTTGTACTGTTACCGATATATTTTATCATAATTTTTATTCGGTTGCTAATAGGTAAAGAAGATATAAGTCGACTAAAAGAACGATTTGCTTTAGGGCAAAAAAGAAGTAATGAAGAGTTTTTAATATGGATACATGCGGCAAGCGTCGGGGAATCGGTAGCTGCTTTGAATTTAATTAGAAGCATAAATAGCCGATTTCCGCAAATACGTTTTTTAGTCACTTCTTGGACAACAAGCTCTGCTAGAATGTTAGTAGCTAAATTGCCGGATATAGCTATTCATCAATTTTTGCCGATCGATAACATTATTTTTGTTAAGAAATTTTTAAAAAATTGGCGACCTGATTTAGGGATTTTTATAGAATCCGAATTATGGCCGTGCATGATTAGCGAAGGGGCAAAATATAGTAAATTATTATTACTAAATGCGCGTATTTCCGATAAATCGTTTAAATCTTGGCAAAAAAGAAAAAGTTTTTTCGCCTTGATCGTTAAAAATTTTAGTAAGATTATTGTACAAAGTGAAGTCGATCGACAAAAATTTAACGATCTAGGCGTTACCGATGTAGTTAATTTAGGTAACATTAAATTCGCTAATCAAAAGCTTGAGGTAAATGAAAAAGAATTAGCTATATTAGCTGCGCACCTTAAGGATAAGCGGATTATCGTGTTTGCCAGCACTCATCCGGAAGATGAAAAAGTAATTTTTCCTATTCTTAAAATCTTAAAACGGCAATTTTCAGATTGTTATTTTATTTTAATCCCGCGTCACCCTGAGCGTGTAAAGTCAATAATTGATAATTGTGTTTTGTTAAATTTAGCAATTACCGCTAAATCACAAAATAATTTGCCGATTTTAAGCGATGACCTTTATATTGTCGATAAATTCGGTGAAATGGGGTTGTTTTTTTCTTTAGCGACAATTTCTTTTATCGGCGGGTCGTTTAAGCAAGGCGGGCATAACATATTAGAAGCGGCATATTTTGCTAATTGTATTATATTCGGCCCTGATATGAGTAAAAACACCGATATTGCGAGTGGTGCGATTAACAACAAATCGGCAATTCAAATTAAAGACGAGAATGATTTACTCGCGAAGCTGCAATATCTCTTAACTTCGAGTAATAAGAAGGAGTTAAAAGGTTATCAAGAAAATGCTTTAAGATTCGTTAATAAAAACCAATCGATATTAGATGATTATTTGAGTGTTATTGCAGAATATATCGGTTAATATAGTATGTCATTCTAGCTAAAGGCGGGAATCTAGCCTTACTTATGTCATACTGAACTTGTTTCAGCATCTTTTTTTAGTAGATCCTGAAATAAATTCAGGATGACTATAATTTTTCTGGATTCCCGCCTTTAGCTAGAATGACATCAAAAATTCGAGCCACACAACAATGCCGCTGCTGTAAGTTGCGTGACAATCCAACTTACCCCGAATGTAATAAGGAAATCAATTATGAAAACTACTTTACTATAGTATATATCTAGGTTTTTTACTCACATAGGAATAATAAAATATCACAACAGACGGTAGCTATAACTCCGAGACAGTTACACATACCGCACCCTGTGTTATGATCATCGGCATCTGTAATATTATTCTCTGAATATACGCTATTGTTCTGCGTCCCTTGATTATTTATATTAGATTCTTTGAATAATGAATTCGCAATAATGGATACTAACACGTGCTTTTCTGAAGCTGGGTTGGTATTATTTAACGGTGTAGTTTGTTTATGAGTTCCTGCTAAATTGTTATGACGTAACATACTACCCCCATTCTGAAACTAGCTCCGGTGAGAATTAAAGAATCACGCAGCAAAAATCTTCGTTTTTGCCCATAATGTATTAAAATCCTCTACGGACGTATCATAATCTATGCGAGCGGCATTGTCAAGTTAAGTATAAATGGGCGTTGTTGTGTGGCTACCGGAATCGTCATTGCGAGCGACCGGAGGCTTTGTTGCATGGCTCGAATTTTTGCAAAGTGTTTCGGTGTCATGCCACGGTATGACATCGTACTTATAATAACCATAATACGGTAAATTATGAGCCATGCAGCAACGCCGTATAAATGAGGCAATGACCATACATAACGCGAACTATGGATAAATTTTTAAGCTACAACTTATCCATAGTTGGGGTTACATAACTCATTATATATTAGTTGGGTCTATCGTAAACTTGCTCTATTACCCCGTCAAGTCCCATTAAAAAAGTATAGACTTTCAAATTTGGAAATTTTTTGTTAATGATTTTGCGTGCTTTATTTAAAGTTTCCGTATGTATATCTGTTTCTTTTTTAGGCGTTGTAAGATATTCTGCTCCAACAAGAAGTTTATACGCTCCGCATTCACGATGATCGAGAAAGATAACTTGTTTAATATTATGTAGTTTTTGTAAAATCTCAATAACATCTTCAATTGTTTTACCCCAATAAAGATATTGATTGTTAACTAAAGCAAGGGAAGAGCCGGGAAGCGATACTTCATCATAATCTTCTAGTAAATTTAATTTGTTCATAAACTCAACGGTTTCACTTTTTAGACGAAAATCTACACAAGAAATAAGAAGAGTAGAAGCTATATTAAGAGTACGAAGATGTTCGTTACTTACCGGTACTTTTAAAGTTTCCTTGCCGGAAATTATATCTTTGCTATCAGCATAAAGATTAACATTAGTTAATATAATTAACCATAAAACTATATATTTTATATACGACATACTAACTTATACCTCAATTTATTAATGGAATTAAATAGTTTAGAGATAATTCTTTAGAAAAGCATATATAATTTATATTATATTTTAGAAATAATTTTTAATTATGGTAAAATAGCCTCTAAAAAAGGAGCAAGAATTCTTAGCAATTATACTAATCAATAGGGTGTTGTTGCATGGCTTGAATTTTCGATGTCATTCCCCCGAGGCTTTGTAAAGATGGTCAAAAAATCACTGTTTTCCGATCCACGCAACAACGCCTTCCCGCGAAGGCGGGAATCCAGAAAATATTTTTAAGTCATCCTGAATTTATTTCAGGATCTACTAAAAAAGATGCGCAAAACTTGTTCAGCATGACAATAAAAAGTCTGGATTCCCGCCTTTAACTAGAATGACATACTGCTGCTTTTATCGAGCCATGCAACAACGCTAATCAATAGGTAATATATTGATAGTATAGCGTCCTCTCGATCGCTTGATACAAGCGAATTTTCTGGATTCGCCTGTGCTCACGTATTATTAACGGCTAGCGCAGGCTCACCTTTAAATTCATCTTGTCTAAATCTTTCTGAATTTAGCTGTATAATATCTAACGCACATAAACTTAACTTGACGATGCCCTAGCTAGTTATTAGATTCCTTGCAAAAAATATTTCAAGATGTTATCTTATCCCCACTTATTTTTATTCCAAAATTATAATGTTTGAATATTTTATAAAATTTTCTCCTCATATCCTTTTTATTGTTAAAGGAACGTTAATAACTTTAAAATATAGTGTGATTGCCGTGATATTAGGCTTGCTAATAGGAATATTATTAGCAATTTGTAAAGTAAGCAAAAATTTTATATTAAGGTTATTTGCAAATTTTTATACTTCTATTTTTCGTGGCACACCTTTACTTATTCAGTTAAGTATTATTTATTTCGGTTTACCTTATTTAATCGGTATTAAATTTAGCGTTTTCGTCGCCGGAGTTACGGCTTTTTCCCTTAATTCTGGGGCATATGTTTCGGAAATAATTAGAGCGGGAATTAATGCCGTCGATAAAGGGCAAGTTGAGGCGGCGGAAGCTCTTGCTATACCTAAGGCGTTAATAATGAAAGATATAATTTTACCGCAGGCAATTAAAAATATATTTCCTTCGCTAATAAACGAGCTGGTTAATTTGATAAAAGAATCGGCAATTATTTCGACGCTCGGCGAGATGGATTTAATGCGTAGGGCGAGCATAGTGTCGGGTGAAACGTATAATTATTTTTTGCCCGCACTTGTTGCGGCTTTTTGTTATTACATTTTAGTAATGATAATCAGCAATATAGCAAAAATAATAGAGAAAAAGCTAATTGTTAATTAAAACGTTCTTGCTTTTATGGAAAAAGTAATTATAATTTAAATTTAGTGCTGTCTGAGGTGCGAGGATATCCCAAACGTCATTGCGAGCGACTGCAAGGAGCGTGGCAATCTAGAAAATAATAGTCCTCCTGAATTTATTTCAGGATATAACTATAAGAGATGCTGAAACGAGTTCAGCATGACAAAAACTGGATGGCCACGGCGCCAAGAGGCGCCTCGCCATGACGATTCTGGAAGCCGTGCAACAAGTCACGAGGTGACAACTCTTCATTTACGAACAGTATATTTTGAATAAAGTTTTTTGGAGTGTTTTTTTAATGCCGACATATAATCAACTAGTACGTTTTGGGAGAAAATCAAAAACTCGTAAAACAAAATCTCCTGCCTTAGAGGCTAATCCTTTTAAAAGCGGTGTTTGTCTTGTAGTCAAAACGGTGACCCCTAAAAAGCCTAACTCTGCTCTCCGTAAAATTGCCACGGTACGTTTAAGTAATAAAAGAAGCGTTAATGCTTATATACCGGGTGAAAAACATAGCGTAAAAGAGCATGATAGAGTATTAGTTAGAGGCGGACAGGTTCCTGATCTTCCGGGGGTGAAATATCATATAGTACTTGGTGCTTATGACATTCAAGGTGTTAAAGGGCGTAAGCAAGGCCGTTCACGTTACGGTGCTTCCCGTAAACAAGCCGTAGCTGCAAAAAAATAATTAATAGATAGAGAGAAAAATAAATGTCACGTCGTCACGCCGCGGAAAAGCGAGTAATTTTACCTGATATGAAATATAACAGTACTTTGCTGTCAAGATTTATTAATAATATTATGAAAGAAGGTAAAAAATCTCTTGCGGAAAAAATAGTTTATTCAGCCTTTAATAAGATGGAAAGAAAACATAAGGTAGAACCTTATGAGGCTTTTAATAATGCCATGAATAATGTAAAGCCTTATCTTGAAGTGACTTCGGTTAGAGTGGGCGGAGCTAATTACCAAGTACCGGCTCCCGTGGATGAAAGAAGAGGGTATGCTCTGGCGTCACGTTGGATTATTAATGCCGCATTAAAGCGATCCGAAAAAATGATGATCGATAAGTTAGCTGAAGAATTATTTGAAGCATCAAATAATAGAGGCGCCGCTATCAAAAAGAAAGAAGATACTCATAAAATGGCTGAAGCTAATAAAGCTTTCTCTCATTTTAGTCCTAAAAAAATGAAATAAGGTAAACTAAAAATGAGTGAAAAAGCGAAGCTTAACGATATTCGTAATATCGGTATATGTGCGCATATTGATGCAGGCAAAACGACTACTACGGAGCGTATTTTATATTATACTGGAAAGTCTCATAAAATAGGTGAAGTCCACGAGGGCGGCGCGACTATGGACTGGATGGAGCAGGAGCAGGAGCGCGGTATTACTATTACTTCGGCTGCTACCACTTGCGAATGGAACGGGAAACAAATTAATATTATCGATACGCCGGGACACGTTGATTTTACTATCGAAGTAGAAAGGTCGTTGCGCGTTCTTGACGGTGCGGTTGCGGTATTTGACGGTGTAGCCGGTGTTGAGCCGCAATCGGAAACTGTTTGGCGGCAGGCGGATAAATATAATGTGCCTAGGATGTGTTTCGTCAATAAAATGGACAGAATGGGTGCGGATTTCTACAGATGTGTAGAGATGATAAAAGATCGTTTGGGTGCAAAACCGCTTGTTCTACAATTACCTATCGGGATTGAAGAACATTTTAAAGGGTTAATAGATTTAGTAAAAATGCAAGCCGTGATCTGGAAAGATGAATCTTTAGGAGCTGAATATTTTTACGAAGAAATTCCGGCGGATATGTTAGAGTTAGCTGAAAAATACCGAGCCGGTTTGCTTGATATGGTTGCTGATTTAGATGATCGGATAATGGAAAAATATTTATCGGGCGAAGAAGTAGCGGCAGAGGAAATTAAGAAGTTAATAAGAAAAGGTACGATAGAAAGCAAATTTTATCCGGTTTTATGTGGGAGTGCTTTTAAAAATAAAGGCGTGCAGCCTTTGTTAGATGCCGTAGTAGATTATTTACCTTCACCGGTTGATATCGGTACGGTAAAAGGTATAGATGTCGATACGGAAGAAGAGCGGGATTTTCCAATTTCGGTAACCGAGCCTTTTTCTGCTTTAGCCTTTAAAGTAATGACTGATCCGTTTGTCGGTTCTTTAACATTTATTAGAATATATTCCGGCAAAATTAGTGTCGGTACAACAGTTATTAATACCGTAAAACGACAAAAAGAAAGAGTCGGTAGAATGCTGCTTATGCATGCTAACGATCGTGAAGACGTAAAGGAAGCGGGAGCAGGTGCTATCGTAGCGTTAGCAGGTCTTAAAAATACCACTACAGGTGATACGTTATCTGATGCCGATAGGCAAGTTATCTTGGAAAGGATGGAGTTCCCTGAGCCGGTTATTGAGCTAGCCGTAGAGCCTAAATCAACTGCAGATCAAGAAAAGATGGGGTTGGCACTGGCAAGGCTTGCTTCTGAAGATCCGTCATTGAGAGTATCAACCGATCAAGAAACAGGTCAAACGGTTATTAAGGGCATGGGTGAGCTTCATTTAGAAATCATCATTGACCGTATGCGAAGAGAATTCAAAGTTGAAGCGAATATAGGCGCTCCTCAAGTAGCATATCGTGAAACTATTACTAAGACTTGTGAAATTGACTATACGCATAAAAAGCAATCAGGCGGTGCCGGTCAATTTGCTCGTGTAAAGATTATTTTTGAGCCTCTAAAAGAGGTAAAAGACTTAAAAGATGAAGATAAAAGTAAAACTTTTATTTTTGAAAGTAAAATTGTCGGCGGCTCTGTTCCAAGAGAATATATTCCCGGTGTTGAAAAGGGATTAAATAATATTCGTGAAACCGGTGTTATTGCCGGTTATCCGATGATTGATTTTAAAGCTACTTTAATTGACGGCGCGTTTCATGATGTAGATTCTAGCGTTTTGGCGTTTGAAATTGCGGCAAAAGCTGCCTTCAGAGAAGGTATGCCGAAAGGTAGCCCAAAATTACTTGAGCCGATTATGAAAGTTGAAGTTATTACCGCCGATGAGTATATGGGTGATATTATCGGTGATTTGAATAGTCGTAGAGGATCGATCCAAAGTATGGAACCGCGTGCTAATGCGCAAGTAATTACTGCCAATGCTCCTTTAGCCGAAATGTTTGGGTATGTCAATATGCTTAGGTCTTTGTCTCAAGGAAGAGCTCAATATAGCATGGTATTCTCTCATTATGACCAAGTACCGGCTCAAATAGCGGATACTATCAAAGCTAAGAAATAGAAAACGCCATTGTGAAGCATTAGTGGTGGTGGTGCATGGCTCGAATTTTCGGTGTCATTCCCGTGAAAACGGGAATCCGGAAAATTATAGTCATCCTGAATTTATTTCAGGATCTAATACAAGCAGATGCTGAAACAAGTTCAACATGACAAAGAAAAGTCTGGATTCCCGCCTTTAGCTAGGAATGACATCGAAAATTCGAGCCATGCAACAACGCCTGTGCCTCCTTGCAATGACGGACTTTAGAGACCTTTATAGTTGGATTTTAATAAATATATATTGATTTATTTTTTAAAATATGATAGGAGTGTAGCTCAATCGGTAGAGCGCCGGTCTCCAAAACCGGAGGTTGCGGGTTCGATGCCTGTCGCTCCTGCCACCTTTAGGCAGAAGTAAAAAATTGATTTGTATAGCAAAAAGCATTAAGGTATAGACATTAAATTTCAGAGCGAGCTAAGCTACGCGTATACTAAATAACGTGAGCACAAGCGAAACTTGCAAAATTTAGTGTATATACAGCTAAATTCAGAAAGGTTTAGACAAGATGAATTTAATGGTGAGCTAAGCTACCGTACTAGAGTACGTGAACACAGGCAAATCCGGAAAAATTTGCTTGTATCAAGCTTTATGAATGACGCTGTACCTTAATGGTTGAAGCTATAGTTTGGAATTAGCAATTTAGGATATGTTTAAAGAAAATAAAATCTATAAATTTTTTGAGCAAGTCAAACAAGAGACTTATAAAGTTGTTTGGCCCGCTAAAAAAGAACTAATTGCTTCAACATCTATAGTAGTGGTCGCGGTTTTTATTTTTAGCTTAATTTGTTTAGTACTAGATTACACTATACATAATATAATACAAATTTTACTTAACATTGCTAAATAGCCGGTAAATAGGGAAAATTGTGACAGAGCAAAGCATTAGTAATACGTTAACTGATTCTCAAAAACATGAAATGCGTTGGTACGTTATTCATACATTATCGGGTTCTGAAAAACGCATAAGACAAATGATACTCGATAAGATACTTAAGCAAAAAATGTCTGAATTTTTTGAAGATATATTAGTACCGGTTTTCGGAGTGCCTGAGGTTAAGCGAGGCAAAAACGTTAAGACTGAAAAAAAATTTATGCCTAGCTACATCTTGATAAAGATGAATATGAGCGATAAATCTTGGCATTTAGTAAAAAATATACCGGGGGTAACCGGGTTTTTAGGAAGTAAAACTACTCCACAAGCTCTTACTGAAAGCGAAATACAGAATATTTTTAGTAAGTTGGAATCAGAAGCTAAAGAAGCTAAGGATTTTAAATTATTTGAAATCGGCGAGTCGGTTATAGTTACAGAGGGACCATTTGAAACTTTCGCAGGTATGGTCGAAGAAGTTGATCAAGAAAAAAATAAGTTAAGGGTTTCAATATCAATTTTCGGTAAAGCAACTCCGATAGAATTAAATTTTACGCAAGTGAAAAAAAATAACTAAAATAAATTAGTACTATACAGTTTTGTAAAAGAAGAAATTGACGAGGTTAAAAATCGCCATTGCGAGGCGGCGTTGTTGTGTGGACAGGTTAAGTATGCTCTCTGTCATTCTCGTGAAGGTTGGGTGTTGTTGTATGGCTCGATCTTACCCCGTCATTGCGAGGAGATGCGGAGCATCGACGTGGCAATCTGGAGAAAAAAATAGCAAAAAATGCTATGAAAATTATTATTTTCTGGATTGCCGCGCCGGGACTACGTCCCTCCTCGCAATGACGATTCCGGTATCCACGCGAGCATTGCCTTCGGCGTTGTTGCATGGCTCGAATTTTTGATGTCATTCCCGTGAAAACGGGAATCCAGAAAAATACTTTTTAAGTCATCCTGAATTTTTTCAGGATCTACTAAAAGATGCTGAAACAAGTTCAGCATGACATAAATACGGCTAGATTCCTGCCTGCGCGGGAATGACATACGGCACTTTTTTAGAGCCGTGCAACAAAGCCCGGCCTTTAGCTAGGAATGACATGCTGTTGCTTGTATCGAGTCATGCAACAAAGTCGGCAGCGATAAGTAAAAACGTCTGGAATGATATAAAAAAAGTAATAAAACTCACAAATAACATACGTGAATAAAGTAAGGATTTATCAATGGCGAAAAAAATAAAAGGTTATATTAATTTAATTATTCCGGCAGCTAAGGCTGCTCCTGCTCCGCCTATCGGACCTGCGCTCGGTCAGCGGAAGGTAAATATTATGGAATTTTGTAAAGCTTTTAATGCCGCGACACAAAGTATTGCGCCTAACACGCCTTTACCGACCGTGATTACCGTTTATGAAGATAGTAGTTTTACTTTTAAAATTAAGACGCCGCCGGCATCTTATTATTTAAAGCAATATGCCAAAATTGAAAAAGGATCGAAAGCTACTAAAAAAGAAGTCGTGATCGGGAAAGTTACTATGGATGACTGTCGTGAGATTGCTAAACTTAAAATAGTTGATCTTAATACTAACGATATTAATGCAGCGGCGAAAATTATTCGCGGTACTGCTGAATCCATGGGATTGGAAGTTGTAGGGAATTAATCATATGTCAATAAATAAAAAAATTGTTACCGCTAAAGCTAGCGGCGGTAAAAAAATAAGAGAAGCAAGGCAAAAAGTAGATTCATCCGCTTTATATAATTTAACAAGCGGCGTTGAATTTTTAAAATCTGCATCATATGTAAAGTTTAACGAAACTTTAGAAATAGTAATGAAATTAGGTGTAGATCCTCGGCATTCCGATCAGATGGTACGAGGAGTTATTACTTTGCCTGCCGGTACCGGTAAGACCGTGAAAGTTGCAGTTATTTGCAAAGAAGAAAGAATAGAAGAGGCGAAGAAAGCTGGAGCAGATATGGTCGGCTCGGTAGAGATTATTGAAGAAATTAAAGCCGGTAAAATTAATTTTGATGTCTGCATAGCAACACCGGATATGATGTCTGTCATCGGTTCGGTTGCAAGAATTTTAGGACCTAAAGGTTTAATGCCTAATCCAAAGCTTGGTACCGTAACATTAGATATTACGACTGCCGTAAAAAATGCCAAAAGCGGACAAGTGGAATATAGAGCAGAGAAAGCTGGTATAATCCATGCAGGCGTCGGAAAATTATCTTTTCCGGAGCAAGATTTACGAAAAAATTTACAAGCTTTAATCACTGCGGTAATTAAAGCAAAGCCTGCCGGTGTTAAAGGAAATTATTTAAAGGCGGTATATTTGTCTTCTACTATGGGACCATCAGTAAAAATAGATTTAGCCAGTATATTGTAATACTATTCAAGGAGAATTAAAAAGTGTTAAGATCGGAAAAGCCAATAGTCGTAGAAGAGCTTGAAAAGGTTTATAAGGAATCAACTTCCGTAATTGTTGCTCATTATCATGGGTTAACGGTTAGTCAAATTAGTTCACTTAGAGAGTCTCTTAAAGTTAAAGGAGCCGGTTTTAAAGTTGTTAAAAATACTTTGGCTAAAATAGCTGCTAATAAATCGGGGCTAGACGGTGCCGTTAATTTATTTGCCGGTCCTACTGCTATTGCTTATTCTAAAGATCCGGTTGAAGTAGCAAAACTTGTTGTAGATTTTGCTAAATCTAATGACAATCTTAAAATAGTAGGCGGTATAGTTAATGACCAACTATTAAATGAACATTCAATAAGAGAGCTTTCTAAGTTACCGTCGCTAAACGAGCTTAGAGGTAAAATTATAGGGTTGTTACAAGCTCCTGCTACGAAAATAGTGGGTGTATTACAAGCGCCGGCATCAAGCTTGGCAAGAGTGATACAGGCGTATGTTAGTAAAAATTAATTAAGACATTAAAGTAAAAAGGAAAAAACTATGGCAAAATTAGCTAAAATTAAAGAAGAATTATCATCCCTGACATTAATACAAGCAGCTGAGCTTGTAAAAGCTCTTGAAGAAGAGTGGGGCGTATCTGCTGCCGCACCTGTGGCAATGGCTGCTGCTGCGCCGGTTGCTGCTGAAGCGGCTGCTGAAAAAACAGATTTTGATGTAATATTAGTAAGTAGCGGTGATAAAAAAATAGAAGTAATTAAAGTAGTAAGAGAAATTACCGGACTTGGCTTGATAGAAGCTAAAAATTTAGTAAGCGAAGCTCCTAAGCCGGTTAAACACGGCGTAAATAAAGAAGAAGCTGAAAAAATCAAAGCAAGCTTAGAAGCTGCAGGTGCAAAAGTTGAATTAAAGTAATTAAGATTTAGTTCTTAATTATAAATTAGTAGCCGTATTTTTTTAATATTAAATTTATAAAATTTTTTATTAAAAAAATCTTGGCTTACCTCAAATAGTTATTTTTATTTAAAATTATTAAATCTGTTATTGCCATTAAAAATGTTAGCTTTTCGCTATTATTTGAGCCTTTAATTTACAATCAAGGTTAAGTCCCCTTACCCTTGATTGTTCTATTTTAATCAGCTTTATGATAATTTGTCGCCCTATCCGCATTTAAGGGGCGTTGTTGCATGGCTCGAATTTTTGATGTCATTCCCGTGAAAACGGGAATCCGGAAAAGCATTTAAGCGAATTATATAGTAAATTTTTATATAAGTTTGTTTATTTTAAGTATTTTTTCTAGATTCCCGCCTTTAGCTAGGAATGACATACTGCTGCTTTATCGAGCCATACAACAACGTCCATTTAAGGATAGCAAACTCTATAGCATAGCACTTAGATTATTTAACTTGCTAAAGTAAATAAAGTCACTTTTGTAAATTATTAAAATTTAGTAAATTATATATTTAAATATAAAATGCTGATTTTTCTAAAGAATAAAATAAATTATAAAAATAAATTTTTGTAATATTAATTAGTTAAAAGTAAAAAAATATATTGATAAAAATGCTGATATAATCGGCAACTCAATATTATTTTTATATAAAATTATGTTTCGTAATAGTTTAGTATAACCAATTTTTTAAAGTTAAATCTATAAGTTTCTGTAAATTTCTTTTGTATAGAAGAAGCTTATAGATATTTTATTTTTTAGGGTTATTACAGCTAAATTCAGAAAGCTTGATACAAGCGAATTTTTCTGGATTCGCCTGTGTTCACGTATTATTAACGGCTAGCGCAGGCTCACCTTTAAATTCATCTTGTCTAAATCTTTCTGAATTTAGCTGTACACAATTAGAAAATATTATAGTTAATTTGGCTTTGTTGTATGGCTACCGGAATCGTCATTGCGAGCATTTGCGCGGAGCGCGGCAATCTAGAAAATAATAGTCATCCTGAATTTATTTCAGGATATTTTGCAAGAGATGCGCAAAACTTGTTCAGCATGACAAAGACTCGATTGCCACGGAGATAGCTAGCATATCCTCGCAATGACGGGGTAAGATCGAGCCATGCAACAACGCCGGTTAATTTAGAGAATACTAAATAGCTCATTTTTGTTATTAAAATAACGTTGGCAACAGTTTTATTAGGAGATTATATGGCTTCATTAAGGGATAATATCACAACTCAGCCCTTGTCGAATAGTAAACGAATAAGAAAGAATTTTGGACATATAAATCTAGTAGCGGATATACCGAATTTAATTGAAATTCAAAAAAATTCCTACGAGAAGAATTTTTTACAGCTTACGGTAAAAGATCCTGAAAGAAAAAATAAAGGATTGCAATCCATATTAAACTCTATCTTTCCCATTTCCGACCCTTCAAATATTGCTAATTTAGAATTTGTTAAATATGAATTTGATACCCCGAAATATGACGTAGAAGAATGTAGTCAAAGAAGTCTTAGCTATGCTGCTCCGCTTAAAGTAACTTTAAGATTAAGTATCTGGGATATTGATGAGGATACCGGCGCAAGGGAAATTAAGGGGATTAAAGAGCAAGAAGTCTATATGGGAGATATCCCGTTAATGACCAAAAACGGCACTTTTATTATTAACGGTACGGAGCGAGTAGTAGTTTCTCAAATGCATCGTTCCCCTGGGGTGTTTTTCTATCATGATGAGGGGAAAGTACATTCATCGGGAAAGCTTTTATATTCCGCTAGAGTTATTCCTTACAGAGGATCATGGCTTGATTTGGAATTTGATGCTAAAGATATCGTTTATTTTAGAATAGATAGAAAAAGAAAACTCTATGCTACTACTTTACTTAGAGCAATAGGGATGAATACTAGTGAAATTATAAAATTTTACTATCAGACGGTAACTTATCAAGCGAAAGATAGAGGTTGGGCGGTTGAGTTCATGCCGAAATCTATTACTGCTCATCGTTTAACAACTGATTTAATAAATGCCGATACGGGTGAAATAATACTTGAGGCAGGTCAAAAAGTTACTCCGCGTTTAGCTAAAAAATATTCAAGCGAAGGAATAAAGCATATTTTAGTAATGCATGAATCCCTAATCGGTAAATATCTATCGGAAGATTTGGTAGATCCGGCTAGCGGAGAAATATTGGCGAGTGTCGGTGAAATAATCACTGCCGATATGTTAAAGGTTATTGCCGAACTTAAAATTACGTCTATCGGCGTGTTAGTCATAAATCCTCAATCAGGTCCTTATATAAGGAATACTTTATTTGCCGATAAAAATCAAGATCGTGAATCGGCTTTATTTGATATAGTTAGAGTATTAAGACCCGGAGAGCCGGCAAATATTGAAGCGGCCGAAAGCTTGTTCCATAATTTATTTTTTGAGCCTGAAAGATACGATCTTTCCGAAGTCGGTCGGATAAAAATGAATTCCAGATTAGAGTTGACTATTCCTGAAGAAAATACAGTTCTTACCACTGATGATATTAAAAATATCTTAAGGGTTTTAGTAGAGCTGAAAGACGGTAAGGGAATTATCGACGATATCGATCATTTAGGTAATAGAAGGGTTAGGTCTGTCGGAGAATTGATTGAAAATCAATTTAGGATAGGGCTGGTTCGGATGGAGAAATCGGTAGTTGAGAGAATGTCGGCGGGTGATGTTGATACCGTAATGCCTCATGATTTAGTGAATTCTAAAATTTTAGTGTCCGTAGTAAAAGAATTTTTTAGTACCTCACAACTATCTCAATTTATGGATCAAACTAATCCATTATCGGAAATCACGCATAAAAGAAGATTGTCGGCACTTGGTCCCGGCGGTTTGAGTCGTGACAGAGCAGGCTTTGAAGTACGTGACGTACATCCTACTCATTACGGTCGTATCTGCCCGATTGAGACGCCGGAAGGTCAAAATATCGGTTTAATTAATTCAATGGCTACCTATGCTAGAATTAATAAACACGGCTTTATTGAAAGTCCTTATAGAAAAGTCGCTAACGGTAAGGTAACTAATGAAGTAGTTTACTTGTCTGCTATTGAAGAAGGAAAATATAAAATCGGGCAAGCTAATTCTAAAGTCGATAAAAACGGCGTATTACAGGATGAAGTTATTAATTGCCGGATTGAAGGCGGTAATTTTGCTTTGACGGAACCGAATGAAGTAGATTTTATTGATATCACTCCTATGCAAATCGTGTCTATTGCGGCCTCTCTCATTCCTTTTTTAGAAAATGACGATGCTAACCGAGCGTTAATGGGTTCAAACATGCAGCGGCAAGCAGTCCCTTTAATTAAATCGGATGCGCCTTTTGTCGGTACGGGGGTTGAAGGGGTAGTAGCAAAGGATTCGGGGGCGTCCGTATTAGCTCTGCATGACGGCATAGTTGAGCAAGTTGATTCAAATAGAATCGTAATTAGAACTACTCAGCAAAAAGCCGATGGATCACCTTCTGTTGATATCTATAATTTATTAAAATTTCAGAAATCTAACCATAATACTTGTATCAATCAAAAGCCTTTAGTTAAGGTCGGTTATCATGTTAAGAAAAACGATATTATAGCTGATGGACCAAGTACCGATAACGGTGAAATTGCTTTAGGTAGAAACGTGCTTGTTGCCTTTATTCCATGGAGCGGCTATAATTTTGAAGATTCAATTTTAATATCGGAACGTATAGTAAAAGAAGATGTTTTTACCTCTATTCATATTGAAGAATTTGAAGTAATCGCAAGAGATACCCGCCTTGGACCTGAAGAAATTACCCGTGATATACCTAATGTTAGTGAAGAAAACCTTCGCCATCTTGATGAAGTCGGCATAATTTATGTCGGTGCGGAAGTAAAAGCCGGTGATATTCTAGTCGGAAAAGTAACGCCGAAAAGTGAATCGCCGATTACGCCGGAAGAAAAATTATTAAGAGCAATTTTTGGAGAAAAAGCTTTTGACGTTAAAGATTCATCATTGCATGTACCTTCAGGGGTTAGCGGCACGGTAGTAGAAGTTAGAGTATTTTCTCGTAGAGGAGTTGAAAAGGATGAGCGTGCAATCGCTATCGAAAAACAACAAATAGAAAAACTTGCTAAAGATAGAGATGATGAGCTAGCAATTATTGAACATTTTGTTTTTGCCAGATTAGAAAAAATTCTAACAGGGCAAGTAATTGTTAACGGACCTAAATCAGTAAAAGTCGGTCAAGAGATTACTAAGAAAATGTTAGAAGATTTATCTAAAGGTCAATTCTGGCAGCTTATAGTTGAAGATTCAACAGTAATGAATGAAATTGAGCAAATAAAACATCATTACGATGAGAAAAAAGATATTCTTAATAAAAGATTTACCACTAAAGTTGAAAAAGTGCAAAGTGGTGATGATTTACCGCAAGGGGCTTTAAAAGTAGTAAAAGTATTTATTGCTACTAAACATAAATTACAACCCGGCGATAAAATGGCCGGAAGGCACGGTAATAAAGGGGTTATTTCTCGTATAATGCCGGAAGAAGATATGCCGTTTTTAGAAGATGGGACAGTAGTAGACATTGTGCTTAATCCTTTAGGGCTTCCTTCACGGATGAATATCGGGCAGATTTTAGAGACGCATCTCGGTTGGGCATCGGTCAATTTAGCTAAAAAAATATCCGGGTTAGTTACTCAATATAAAAATGAAGAAATTAGTATAAAGGAAGTTAAATCTTTTATATCCCATTTATACGGTGAAACTGCTAACCAAATACTAAAAATGTCAGATGAAGAAATTATTAATTTCTGTCGAGAAAATAGTAAAGGGGTATATTTTGCGACGCCGGTATTTGATGGAGCAAAAGTTGAAGACGTTAAGGAAATGCTAAAGCTTGCCGATCAAGATACTTCAGGTCAAGTAAAATTAATTGACGGTAGAACCGGCGAATATTTTGATCGCCGAGTTACGGTCGGGCAAAAATATTTACTAAAATTACATCACTTGGTCGATAACAAAATTCATGCTCGTTCTATCGGTCCTTATAGTTTAGTAACTCAACAACCTTTAGGCGGAAAATCACATTTCGGCGGGCAACGTTTTGGAGAAATGGAATGTTGGGCGCTGCAAGCTTACGGTGCTGCTTATACATTGCAGGAAATGTTAACCGTTAAGTCGGATGATGTAAACGGTAGGATCAAAATCTATGATTCTATAGTGCGCGGTGATAATAATTTTGAATCCGGTATCCCTGAATCTTTCAATGTAATGATAAAAGAATTTAGATCGTTATGCCTTAACGTAAAACTTGAGGATACAACTTCAAGTTAGGGATTTGTTCAGGCTATCATTGTGATAGGGAATTGTTGAGGGGATTGAAATCGTTACAGAAACATCGTCATTGCGAGGAGGGACATAGTCCCGACGTGGCAATCCAGTTAAATATATTTTTATGCTAAACAAGTTTAGCATTCTAATTAAATCCCTCATTACATTCGGGATAGCCTGGATTGCCGCGCCCGCTTACGCGGCTCGCAATGACGTTTGAGTATTCACGCAACAATGCTAGCTCGCAATGACGACCTACATATCGAATATATTTTGAAATACGAGTAATATAAACCGTCTTATAAATTTTAAGGAAAAATATTTATGACTGGAGTGGTAAATTTTTACGGGCAACTGAGTAGTACTCAACAATTTGATCAAATAAGGATCAATATAGCCAGCCCCGATCAAGTACGTTCGTGGTCTTTCGGTGAGGTAACAAAGCCGGAAACTATTAACTACCGTACTTTTAAACCGGAAAAAGAAGGTTTATTTTGTGCTAGAATTTTCGGTCCGGTAAAAGATTATGAATGTCTTTGCGGTAAATATAAGCGTATGAAAAATCGCGGTATTACCTGTGAAAAATGCGGCGTTGAGGTTACTGTTTCTAGGGTAAGGCGTGAAAGAATGGGGCATATAGAACTTGCTGCGCCGGTTGCTCATATATGGTTTTTAAAATCATTACCGTCAAGAATTAGTACGCTTCTTGATATGACGATGAGAGATATAGAAAAGATATTATATTTTGAAAGTTATGTAGTTGTTGATCCCGGTCTGTCAGTCCTTCAAAAGGGCGAGCTTTTATCGGAAGAAGAATTGCAGAAAGCTAAAGATAAGTACGGAGAAGATAGTTTTACTGCATCTATAGGAGCTGAAGTTGTTCAGCAAATGCTTACCGAGCTAGATTTCTCCAAATTAAAAGAACAATTATATGAAGAATTATTAAATACTTCTTCAGAGGTTAAAAAGAAAAAGTTAGTAAAGCGTTTAAAATTAGTCGAAGATTTTCTTGAATCGGAAAATAAGCCTGAATGGATGATTATGAACGTCCTACCGGTGATTCCACCGGAAATAAGACCGCTAGTTATGCTTGACGGCGGGCGATTTGCAACGTCTGATCTTAACGAACTTTACCGCAGAGTAATTAATAGAAATAATCGTTTAAAAAGGCTTATTGATTTAAGAGCACCCGACATAATAGTCAGAAATGAAAAAAGAATGCTTCAGGAATCGGTTGATGCATTATTTGATAACGGTCGTCGCGGAAAAGCGGTAAAAAATGCAAATAAGCGTCCTTTTAAATCATTAAGTGATATGTTAAAAGGTAAACAAGGACGTTTCCGTCAAAATCTTTTAGGCAAAAGGGTCGATTATTCCGGTCGTTCGGTTATTGTGGTAGGACCTGAGCTTAAACTGCATCAATGCGGTTTACCGAAAAAAATGGCGCTAGAATTATTTAAGCCGTTTATTTATTCTAAGCTTGAATTATATGGAATTGCTACCACCATCAAGGCGGCCAAAAAAATGGTTGAATCGGAAAAACCGGAAGTTTGGGATATATTAGAAGAGGTTATAAGGGAACATCCCGTATTGCTTAATAGAGCTCCTACATTGCACCGCCTAGGGATACAAGCATTTGAGCCGTTATTGATAGAAGGCAAGGCTATTCAGCTTCATCCGTTAGTTTGTGCCGCTTTTAATGCGGATTTTGACGGTGATCAGATGGCTGTACATATTCCTTTGTCGATTGAGGCACAGCTTGAAGCTAGGGTATTTATGATGTCTACTAATAATATCTTAAGCCCTGCAAACGGCAGACCGATTATTGTTCCCGATAAAGATATAGTCCTTGGTCTTTACTATTTAACTCTTGCTTTTGATAATGAAGTCGGTGAAGGGATGATATTTGCCGATTTAGCGGAAATGGAACATGCATTATATGAGAAATTTATAACTATCCATACAAAAATAAAATTTCGCCGGAATCAATTAAATGCAGAAGGAGAAATGACCTCTACTATAGTTGATACTACTTTTGGGCGGTTAATGGTCGGTGAATTATTGCCGGCTAGTCCTAACATAGGATTTAAATTTATTAATAAACCGCTAACTAAAAAAGATATATCTGCGGTAATAGATTTGGTATATCGTCATTGCGGTCAAAAGGCTACGGTAATTTTTGCCGACCAATTAATGAAACTCGGCTTTAAATATGCTTGTTCTTCCGGTATTTCTTTCGGGATGGATGATATGGTCGTACCGAAATCTAAAGGTACTCATATAGAAGAAACGCGTACTGAGGTAAAAGAATTTGAACAACAATATTCTAACGGTTTAATTACCTACGGCGAGAAATATAATAAAGTAGTGGATTCTTGGTCAAGATGTACCGAAAGAGTGGCAAATGACATGATGAAAGAAATTGCGACGCTCGCGGTTAATGATGATCCAAGTCATCAAAAAATAAATTCTATTTATATGATGGCTATTTCAGGTGCGAGGGGGTCTTTTGCACAGATTAAGCAGTTAGGCGGTATGCGCGGTTTGATGACTAAGTCAAACGGACAAATTATTCAAACGCCGATTATTTCCAATTTCCGTGAGGGACTGACTGAATTTGAGTGCTTTAACTCAGCCAACGGAATGCGTAAAGGGCAGATAGATACAGCTCTAAAAACAGCAAGTTCAGGGTATTTAACAAGAAAATTAGTTGACGTTGCGCAAGATTGTATCATTACGGAAAAAGATTGCGGAACAAATAAAGGTATTGAAGTAAAATCTATTATCGACGGCGGTGAAGTTATGGTAGCTCTTGCCGACCAAGTTTTAGGGCGTACCGTTGCTATTAATACCTATCATCCGGTTACTAATGATTTAATTCTTAGCAGGGGCGAGCTGATTAACGAAGCTAAATTAGAAGAAATTGAATCTGCGGGCTTAGATAGGCTCATGGTTAAATCCGTTTTAACATGTGAAAGTGCTACCGGTCTATGTAGTACTTGCTATGGCAGAGATCTTGCTACCGGTTCGTTAGTAGCCGAAGGCGAGGCTATCGGAGTGATTGCCGCCCAATCTATCGGCGAACCCGGTACTCAGTTAACTATGAGAACTTTCCATATCGGAGGAGCGGCAACTAAGGGTGCGGAAGTATCTTCGGTAGAAGCTTCTTACGATGCAAAAGTTAAAATCTTAAGCCGTAACGTAGTTATTAATTCTGAAGGGCGCAAGATTGTTATGAGTCGTAACTGTGAATTATTGTTACTTGATACTAAAGGTAACGAGAAAGCTCGTCATAAAATACCGTACGGTGCTAGATTGCTGGTTGATGATACGGATATAGTTACTAAAACACAAAAATTGGCTGAGTGGGATCCTTATACCGTGCCGATTATTACCGAAAAATCCGGTAAAGTCTTGTTTAAGGACATGGTAGAGGGTATTTCAATTCGTGACGTAACCGACGAAGCAACGGGTATTGCCAGCAAAGTTATCATTGAATCAAAGCAATATTCACGCGGCGCAGAGTTACGCCCTCGTATTCAATTACTTGATAGCAAGGGAGAAGTCATTACGTTATCAAACGGCTTGGAAGCTAGATATTACTTACCGGTCGGGGCAATTTTAAGTGTGGAAGACGGAATGCAGATATCGGTAGGCGATATAGTAGCGCGTATTCCGAAAGAATCGACTATGACCAAAGATATTACCGGCGGGCTGCCTAGAGTTGCCGAACTAGTAGAGGCAAGACGTCCAAAAGATCATGCCGTGATTGCCGAGATAGACGGTAGAATTGAATTCGGTAAAGACTATAAGTCCAAGAGGCGTATAGTTATTCACCCAGGTGATAGCTCAACCCCTATTGAATATATGGTACCGAAAGGTAAGCACGTAGTAATAAATGAAGGTGATTTTGTTAAAAAAGGTGACTTATTAATTGACGGTAATCCGGTATTGCAAGATATCTTAAAAGTAATGGGTGTAGAAATACTTGCTAATTACATAGTAAAAGAAATTCAAGCGGTATACCGCCTGCAAGGTGTAAAAATTGACGATAAACATATAGAAGTAATAATTCGTCAAATGTTACAAAAAGTGGAAGTTACCGATTCCGGCGGAACTACCTTATTAATAGGTGAAAAAATAGACCGTCGTGAATTCACCGAAATAAATGAGAAAGCTATTAAAAACAATCTAAAACCGGCTGAAGCTCAAGCAATATTGCAAGGTATTACTAAAGCTTCGCTGCAAACGAGATCATTTATTTCTGCCGCTTCGTTCCAAGAAACTACAAGAGTTTTAACCGAAGCAGCTATTGCCGGGAAAGTGGATAAATTGCTTGGATTAAAAGAAAATGTTATTGTCGGACGTTTAGTACCGGCAGGAACAGGTTTCTATATGAATAAAATGCGTAAGCTTGCGGCAAAACTTGATCAAGAAAACGCTTAAAATTTGTTATACCGAGGCATTGTAAGGTGCCGGTGTTGTTGCATGGCTCATAATTTACCGCATTATAGTTATTACAAGTATGGTGTCATACCGTGACTTGACCGGCATTATTGCACGGTTCGATAAAAGCAGCAGTATGTCATTCCCGCGAAGAGGCGTTGTTGCGTGGTTACCATAATCGTCATTGCGAGCGACTGCAAGGAGCGCGGCAATCTAGAAAATAATAGTCATCCTGAATTTATTTCAGGATATTTTGCAAGAGATGCCGAAACAAGTTCAGCATGACAAAGAAAAATCTGGATTCCCGCCTTTAGCCATAACTGTCCGAAGTTGAAAAATAAATAGAGAAACTGTTTGAGTTTTTCACTCTATTATATATCAAAATAGTAGTATTTTTAGCATTAACGGCAAAAAAAGTACTATTTAATAATCTTAATTTTTCAACTTCGGACAGTTATGGCCTTTAGCTAGAATGACATCAAAAATTTGAGCCATGCAACAATGCCGGTTTGACCCACTACTGTACGAACGTTTAAATAAAGAGGTAAAAATTCTGTCATTCCGTGGCTACGACCACTTCAGTCCAGCTTATAATATCATAAAAAGATTCTAAAATAAGTCTAATATGGCTTTATTTTCCTGGATGCCGTGATCAAGTCACGGCATGACACAGCCTTTTTTCAACGTTCGTACAGTAGTGGGTTTGACCACGGTATGACAAGTTTTAAGCGATTTAACCATCCACGCAACAACGCCTCCAGTCGTTCGCAATGACGGGTTTCGCTAGGTACGGCTAAATTCAGAAAGTTTCAGACAAGATGAATTTGAGGAAGAGCTAAGCTACCGTACTAAAGTACGTGAGCACAGGCGAATGCCGAAAAATTCGCTTGTATCAAGCGATCGCGATGACGCTGTATATAGACCTTAATAAGCGAAGCTATATTTACGCATAGCTGATTCTTCTCTAAAGCTAGTGAGTATCTTTAGCCACTCATAAATAGGTTGCATGATACGATATTGTTCAAGACAAAATTTTAAGGCATTCGGGGTAGTAATGTTATCTAGGGAGGAGTAATAACTCCATATAGCAAGCTTTTTACGACGCAATAAATTTTCTCTAGGATGATCTTTATCGTAACCGCTTGGTATATTTTTTAAGTCCGGCGGATCAAGTTTGAAATTCTTCTTGATATAGCTGTTGAGAAGAGTTTCAAGCTTTGCCCCTCTTTGATTATCAATTATCGCTTCGCGGTAAGCAATTAACCCATTTTTAGAAAACTCACGTAGACCGCAAGCGAGAATAAGCTTGTCCGGTTGTAGTGACAAATAAAACATAGGGTAATCACTACATTGAGCTTGCTTAGTATTTAGGCGGGTGAATCCTATTCTTAAAGACGGGTCGTAAGGAGTGTTATTTTTACTGAAGCGTACATCACGATAAATACGAAAAATCTTGCCTTGCATAGGTTCTTCGGCAATTTCCTGAAGATTTTGAGTCATTTGTTCAACAAATATATTAGCTGCCGGCTCTAATAAATCCTTAAATATATGTTTATTTTCTTTAAACCATAGACGGTTATTATTAGCTTGTAATTGTTGAAGAAAATTAATTACTTCTGACGAAAATCCCGGAAAGACTAATTTTGTATTCATAACTATACTTTTACAACTTCCAAAAACCTACATACTCTTCTGCATCATTTGAGTATACTATAAAAAGGAAAGTTTTTGACTAAATTTTTTACTTGTGCGTGAATTTTTTCCTCGCATTTGCTATTATTCTGATGGTCTTTAAGGCTATCTAATATATCGGCGATCATTTGCCCGACTAATATAAATTCTTGTTCCTTAAATCCTCTAGTTGTGCAAGCGGGGCTGCCGAGCCTAATTCCTGAGGTAATAAAGGGCGAGGTTTCATCAAACGGGATGCTGTTTTTATTGCAGGTAATGCCTGCTCTATCTAAAGAGTTGGCGGCTATTTTGCCGGTGATACCGTCTTTGCGTAAATCTATTAACACGATATGGTTATCGGTACCCTTGGTTAAAATATCATATCCTCTTTCTTGTACGCTTTGCGCTAGAGCTTTAGCATTACTTAAAACCTGCTTTATGTAGTTTTTATATTCAGGCTGTAAGGCTTCCTTGAAGGCTACGGCTTTGGCAGCTATAATATGCATTAACGGCCCGCCTTGTATTCCGGGAAATAAAGCAAGATTGATTTTTTTCCCAAGCTCTTCGTCGTTCGATAAAATTAAGCCGCCTCTTGGACCTCGCAAAGTTTTATGGGTAGTGGAAGTTACAATATGTGCAAAGGGCAAAGGGCTTGCATGCTCACCAACAGCCACAAGTCCTGCGATATGAGCAATATCTGCCATAAGATATGCACCTACTTTGTCGGCAATTTCTCGGAACTTGGCAAAATCTAAGTTTCTTGGATAAGCGGAATAACCGGCAATAATTAGCTTTGGTTTATGTAATATTGCTAGTTTTTCTATTTCATCATAATCGATTAAATAACTGTCTTTATCAACGCTGTAAAAAACCGCGTTAAACCATTTACCGGACATGTTTGGAGCTGCTCCATGCGTCAGATGCCCGCCGCTATCTAAAGACATACCAAGGATAGTATCGCCCGGCTGTAATAACGTCAAAAAAACTGCTTGATTAGCCTGCGAGCCTGAATGAGGCTGAACATTGGCATATTGACAATTAAATAATTTTTTTGCTCGCTCTATGGCGAGTAGCTCTGCCTTATCTACCTCCTCGCAACCGTTATAAAAACGCTTCCCCGGATAACCTTCAGCGTATTTATTAGTAAGTACCGAGCCTTGAGCCTCTAGCACGGCACGGCTAGTAAAATTTTCCGAGGCAATAAGTTCAACCACGTCTCTTTGTCGATGCTTTTCACTATTAATTATTTCGTAAATTTCTCTATCAGTATCTGCTAATTTATTGCCAAAAATATCCATTCATTTATCCTATTGTTTTTAGTGTTGTTACATAGCTTGATTAACACCGCGTCATTGCGAGCGACTAAAGGCGTTATTGCATAGCTTGAATTTTCGATGTCATTCCCGCTGCCCCTTATGTCATTCCCGCGCAGGCGGGAATCCAGAAAAATTAAACTAAAGATGTAACTATAACTTACAATTATATAGAAAAAAGCCTTATAAGCTAAGGCTTTTTAGCCTGGATTCCTGCCTTCGCAGGAATGACATACTGCTACTTATGTCAAGCCACGCAACAATCCTCGCTCGCAATGACGAGTTTATAGATTTTTCCAATCCAGGCAACAACGCTATTGTTTTTTAATAAAATTAATTGCAAATTCTAGCCCTTTTGCGTCAATAGAGTGGGCAAGCCTGGGAATTTTATGACTTTCATAAGGTATTTGATATTTGGATAAATATTTTGCGGCATTATCCATTTCGCTAATGCTAACTACCTCATCAAGCTCTCCATGAATTAAGCAAATAGGAGTCGATTTATTAATGCATTCAGTCGGTGCAACTAGTAATCCTGAAAAACCTATACTACATAAAAACGGCTCTTGGCTAGCAAGCGTTAAATATAGCCCGATCATCGTACCTTGAGAAAAACCGATAATAATAGTATCTTTATTAGTCAAGTTTAACTCGGCTTGTTTTTGCTTAATTATCTCTGCAAGAAGCGCAACATTATTTTCCAGTAATTTTTGCATTTTATGAGGAGTGCGATCTTGCAAACTAAACCATTGCCGCCCGTAAGGTGCCATATCGTAAGGCTCAACCCCATGCGGAGAAATAAAATAACAATCCGGTAAATCATCTTTGATATACGGCACCAGCCCTATCAAATCGTGACCGTCGGAACCGACGCCGTGCAATAATACCGCTAGTCTTTTCGGCGGTAGCTCTTTACTGTTAATTTCGGGATATATTAAATTTTTATTCATTGGTTTTAATTTTTTATAGTTATTATAAATACAATATCATACCGTGGTCAAGCCCACTACTGTACGAACGTTTAAATAAAGAGGTAAAAATTCTGTCATTCCGTGGCTACGACCACTTCAGTCCAGCTTATAATATCATAAAAAGATTCTAAAATAAGTCTAATATGGCTTTATTTTCCTGGATGCCGTGATCAAGTCACGGCATGACACAGCCTTTTTTCAACGTTCGTACAGTAGTGGGTCAAGCCGGTGTTGTTGCGTGGATACCTAAAACGTCATTGCGAGAAGCTACAAGCGTTGTTGCGTGGATGGTTAAAAACGCCCTCGGTGTCATTCCCGCGCAGGCGGGAATCCAGAAAAATATTCAAAAGTCATCCTGAATTTATTTCAGGATCTACTACAAGAGATGCTGAAACAAGTTCAGCATGACAAAGAAAAGCCTGGATTCCCGTTTTCACGGGAATGACATCGGGGATGTTTGCTCAAAATGCATTCTACTAATACAGGTGCGAGAAAATATCTCTTAAACTCTCACTAACAACGCTGCAAGTTCGCCGCTTTGATACATTTCTTTGGCTATATCGCAACCGCCGATAAATTCACCTTTAATATATAGTTGTGGAAAGGTCGGCCAATCGCTAAAAATTTTTAGAGCTTCCCGAAGTTCCGGATCGCTAAGCACGTTAATATCGCGAAATTCTACATCTAGTTTTTCTAAAATAGCAACCACACTACCGGAAAACCCACACATAGGCGACTCTTTAGTGCCTTTCATAAATAGCACAACATTATTATTGTCTATTTCATTTTTTATAAATTCAAAATTCTTATTGGCAAAATTTTTGTTTTCAGTCATCTTAAAACCTAGTAAACTTTAATTAGACCTCTTGCATAACGTAGCTAATAAAGAGGAATTTGAAGGAAACACGAAGCGCAGAACCGCAACGTACACGCAAGTAACGTGAGGATTCAGCTATCTGCTTGACGTACAAATTACCTTTAGAAGCAAGTTATGCAAGAGGTTTATTCTTGAAAGTCAAATTTTACCATTTTAATAGCGTATTATGCAAGCACAAATAAAAGATAAATTATGGGTTGATAAAATTTTTAAAATTTTAAGCGATAATAATGAAAATCCTAAAACGGAATTAGAATATAAGAATGATTTTACTTTATTGGTAGCGGTAATATTATCGGCGCAGGCTACTGATATATCGGTAAATTTAGCGACGAAATCCTTATTCGAGGTTTACGACACGCCGGAGAAAGTCTTACGGCTCGGCGAAGAAGGGCTAAAAAATTATATCAAATCTATCGGGTTATTTAACGCTAAAGCAAAAAATATAATTTCTTTGTGTAGCCTACTAATAAATAATTATCACAGCCGCGTACCGCACGGCTTTGAAGAATTAATTAAATTGCCGGGAGTAGGCAGAAAAACAGCAAATGTTATATTAAATTGTTTATTTCAGCAGCCAACCATAGCCGTTGATACTCATGTATTTAGAGTAGCAAAAAGGCTAGGGCTTGCCAAAGGTAATAGTCCCGAAAAAGTGGAAGCCGAATTATTGCAAATTATCGGTAAGAAATGGCTGGCACATGCCCATCACTGGTTGGTATTACACGGGCGATATATTTGTAAAGCCAGAAAACCGGAATGTGCTATTTGTCCGATTAGGGAATATTGTGAGTATTATAGTATGATGTCATTGCGAGGAGGTGCTTAAGCCTAGACGCGGCAATCTAATACTCGTCATGCTAAACTTGTTTCAGCATGACAAAGAAAAACCTGGATTCCTGCCTTCGCAGGAATGACATACATCCAATAATACTATTTTCTATTAAACAGCTTTAGCTTTAGGGTTCTTACTAGCATGCACAAACCTTTCTTTAATCCTGGCTGATTTACCGCTTCTTTGTCTTAAATAATAAAGCTTAGCACGACGAACCACGCCGTATTTTACTACGTCAATAGAGTGTACTATCGGCGAGTAGGTCATAAAGCGCCTTTCTACGCCTTCGCCATGGCTAATTTTACGCACTAGAAAAGAAGAAGTAACTCCTCTATTTCTTTTAGCGATTACTACGCCCTCGTAAGCTTGAAATCTTTCAATTATTTTTTCCTTACCGTCTTTCTCTATTGATCTATCAATTAGTTTGACGGTAACTTTAACGGTATCACCGGCGTTAAAAGCAGGAATTTTTTTATTTGCGATAAGCCGGGAAATATGTTCCTGTTCAAACTGGTCAATAATATTCATTTATTTAACTCCTAGTAAAAAATTATGTGGATCAAAAACGTTGCAAAAAATGCCGTCATGGCGAGGAGGGACGTAGTCCCGACGTGGCAATCCAGTTATACTAAACTTGTTTAATATTCTAATTAATCCCTCATTACATTCGGGAGAGCCTAGATTGCCACGCCGCCTGCAGCGGCGGCGTTGTTGCATGGATCAAATTTTTGATGTCATTCTAGCTAAAAGCGGGCGTTGTTGCATGGCTCGAAAATTAATAAAAAACCCGTCATTGCGAAGCCACGAAGTGGCTGCGGCAATCCAGGCTATCCCGAATGTAATGAGGGATTTAATTAGAATACTAAACAAGTTTAGTATAAAAATATGTTTAACTGGATTGCCACGTCGGCATAAATGCCTCCTCGCAATGACGATTCTGGTAGCCATGCAACAACGCCCTAAAAGCGGGAATCCAGAAAATATTTAAGCGAATTATATAGTAAATTTTTATATAATTTTGTTTATTTTAAGTGTTTTTTCTAGATTCCCGCTTTTAGCTAGAATGACATATTGCTGCTTTTACCATCCATGCAACAACGCCGGTCAAGCCACGGTATGACACCGAACACTTTGCAAAAATTCGAGCCACGCAACAAAGCTATCCTAAATCCGTGTTAATAAATCCGGACGACGTAATTTGGTAACCTCAGTAGATTGCCGGCATTTCCATTCATTAATTAATCGAGGGTTGCCCGATAGTAAAACACTCGGTACTTTTCTTCCTCGCCAATTTTCGGGTCTGGTATATAAAGCACATTCTAATAAACCGGCAAACTCGCCGTCCTGCTCAAAAGATTCGGAGGATAACGTGTTTTGATTTATTAAAACGCCTGGTAATAGCCTAATTAAGCAATCAAGGATAGTAAGAGTAGGCAGTTCACCGCCGGATAGGATGTAATCCCCTACGCTAATTTCATTGATATTATACTCTTCAATTACGCGTTCGTCAATCCCTTCATAGCGACCGCATAAAATTATTATTTTATCTTGACGTACAGCGTCATTCATAAAGCTTGATACAAGCGAATTTTTCTGGATTCGCCTGTGCTCACATACTCCGGTACGCCTAGCCAGCTCACCATTAAATTCATCTTGTCTAAATCTTTCTGAATTTAGCCGGATCATTTCCCTTGCAAGGCTTTGATTAAATAATTTGCCTCTTGGTGACGGATAATAGATTTTACTGCCGGGATTTAAAGATAGGCTATAATCGATAGCAGCACCTAAAACATCCGGCCGCATTATTAAGCCGTCGCCGCCGCCGTAAGCTTCGTCGTCTACATTTTTATGCTTAGTTATGCCGAAATCTCTGATATTAACAATATCATATGACCAGATATTTTTGTGTAATGCTTGACCGGCCAGAGATAAACCTAACGGTCCCGGAAACATTTCGGGAAAAACGGTAAGGATTGAGGCGTGCAGTAGAGACATTGTTATGCTGCTCGTATTTCAAGATCGATTTTACCTTGTCATTATGAGGCGGTGTTGTTGCGTGGATACCCAAACCGTCCTCGGTGTCATACCGTGGCTTGACCCACTACTGTACGAACGTTGAAAAAAGGCTGTGTCATGCCGTGACTTGATCACGGCATCCAGGAAAATAAAGCCATATTAGACTTATTTTAGAGTCTTTTTATGATATTATAAGCTGGATTCCGTGGTCGTAGCCACGGAATGACAGAATTTTTACCTCTTTATTTAAACGTTCGTACACTAGAGGGCTTGACCACGGTATCCAGAAAAAACCTTAATAAAAAGACTGGATTCCGTGAATAAATCACGGAATGACATAATAGAAAGAAAAAATCTATTATATATATGGTCGGGGCAGAGAGATTTGAACTCCCGACCCTCTGGTCCCAAACCAGATGCGCTACCAGGCTGCGCTATGCCCCGAAAATTGTAAAGTTAAGATTTACGAGCAATTTTATATAAAATACTCTTATAAAAATAATATATACCTCATAATATCGCGCAAATCAATTTTTTATTTAAAAAATTTTGCAAAACGCTTCGGTGTCATACCATGGCATTGTTGCGTGGATACCCTAAACGTCATGGCGAGCGACCAAAGGCGTTGTTGTGTGGATGGTTAAAAACGCTCTCGGTGTCATTCCCGCTGCCCCTTATGTCATTCCCGCGCAGGCGGGAATCCAGGCTTTTCTTTGTCATGCTGAACAAGTTTGCGGCATCTCTTTTAGTAGATCCTGAAATAAATTCAGGATGACTATAAATTTTTCTGGATTCCCGCCTGCGCGGGAATGACATAGGGGGCGGCGGGAATAACATAGGGCTAGCGGGAATGACATACAAGGATACGGGAATGACATAGAGCGTGCTTTAATCTGCTCACGCGGGCATTGCCTCCTCACAAGACGTTGCAGCTACCCACGCAAAGGCATTGTCTTAAAAATACCCCTGTATTTATAAAATAATTGCTTAAAAAGCACTATAATTTAATTTTTTTTAATATAAAAATGTAACTTTTAATTGTATGGCTAAAGTTGTTAAATACTGAATATAATAAAGATTAACTAAGGCTTACTGTTGCGGTATAGCAATAAATTATTAGTTTTTCAACTAATAAGCTTGTGTTATTTATATCAACAATATCGGCAGTTAAAAACTTTTTCTTATTTTATAATCGTTAATTATTTCCTAGCGTCGTGTTTTATTATTTAATCAAATTAAACCGAAAGTAAAATTAATATTTAAAAGAGTAAAATCTTTAAAAAATTGCTTTTTGGGAACTAAATACGTTGCGGTAAATAACTTAGAACTAGTTTTTCTAATAATTTAAGTATTAAATCCGCGTATATCACTGTTTAAATCGTCTTGAATTTTTACTTAAAAAATATTTTAGAAATAACATCAAGGCGTTCCTCTTATAAATGCTTGCTAAAAAATATCGCTCTCGAAACATAAGTTAAGAAAATTGAAAATAAATTAATGGAAAAATAGGAGATTGTTATGTCAAGTCAAAAAGAAAGTCTAAAGAAAAAAATATTCAAAAAAAGTATGTTTGCTGCCTCGGCTCTTTCCACCGCTGCCTTGATGCTTTCAGGAGGTAGCGCATTCGGGGCGCCAGCGGCTTTAGTGAATAGCACTACTACCGCAGCTACTAATTTATCTACCGGTCTAGGATTCGATGTACCAGGACCATTTGCTAACGGTTCTGCTATTACTGTAGTAAATAAAGCACACACTATTACTCTTGACGGTCCTACCCCTTGGCAGATCGCTTCAATATATTTACCGGATGGCAGTGACGGTGTAATCATTAACTGTAATGTAGATAGTACCTTCGGCTCTATTTAATAATGTAAATGGTAATGGTGCCGATATACAAAAGGTAAATTTTGTCATTGCTGACGGTGTTAATGAAACTTTAACCGGTGCCGGTATAACTCAGCCTGTCGCCGCCGGTGCTTTGGATGCGAACGGTGCTGCTAGCCCATTCGCCGACAGTAATGCCGTTCCTGCCGATACTTATTATATAAATAATATTGATTTTGCCAATGGTGCAGGGGCGCTAAACATTAGTGACCCTACAATTACCAACTCAATTAAATTAAATGCAAACACCTATTCAACTACGTTAGAAAATGCTGCAGCGGCTACCTTAAATGTTAATTCAGGGCTGACCGTAAGGGATATAACTTGGGCAACGCTTAAGACTATTAATATTGCTAATGGTGTAAAGTATGAATATATTACTAATGATGCCAATGATATTGACGTACAACCTACACTTAATCAGCTCATTTTTAAAGGAGCAAATTCTGCAGTTAACTTTAGTAATGAAAATATTAATAGTAACAAATTTGTAGCAACTGAGGGTATAGTTAGCGGAGCAGATGATCAAGGTATAGTATCATTTCACGTCTCGACATCTGCTACCGAGATTTCAGCAAATGTCGGTACTAATGCTAAGAGACTCCAAGCCTTTATTACGGACGGACTTAATATAACAACCATTACCGGCAATATTTTTGCTAAAAAAATTGAAATTGCTCAGAATCCGGATGGTACTAAGGTCGCTATCGGTGATACTCAACTTATTTGGACAACGCCTATTAATACCGGTGCAGGTGGTTTGGTGCAATTTACGACAAATTCTATATCGCAATTTCAGGACGACATAACTTCCAATATGGATTTTAACGGTACAGATGCGACCGCTATACTAGATAATGACGTTGATGTAACCGGTAATATAATTAATTCAGTAGCCGGTGGAACCGGTACGATAAATTTTGCTGATAATAGTACGGTTACCGGTAATGTAGGCGGTCTTAACGGGATTGGAGGGAACACAACGGGGAGTTATCCGGTCGGTGTATTTAATATCCAAGGTGATAACGCTACAACAGTTGATTTACAAGGAAATGTTACAGTTAATAACTTTAATTTTACTAGTAACGGGATAGCGAGTATTGGTGGGACGTTAACTGCAACGGCAGGGGTTAATTATAACAATGCTGCGGGTACACTTCAATTTAACGGCGCGGCGGGTCCTTATACTTTTAATAGTCCTATAGTTAACGGTAATAACGGTACATTAGATGTTTTTACTAACCTTCTTGCTACTAATGCGAATATCGGAACACTTGCGACAATTAATATCGGTAATAATATTGGCGGTAATGGGTCGCTTACGGTTACTGTTCCGGGGAATGTCGCCTTTAATAGTCCCATTAATATAAATACTGCTGTCTCGCAATTGATTATAGCACCCGGTGCAGCTCAGACATTCACTTTTGGTAATAATGTAACTAATACGACAGGCGGGCAAGGAGGAAGCGTTACATTTAATGGAACCGGCGGTGCTTTAGTAGTAGCAGGAAATAAAACCATTGGCGCAGGTAATATCTTAGATGCGATAAATATTATAGGTGGTGTTATAGCGCAGCCAGGCTTAAATCTCGCAGGAACAGCTGCGTTAAACATGAAAGCCGGCTCTATATTTCAGGATAACAGCCTTAGCACCACAAATGTAGCAGCAATAAATATTGGTGAAGCGGGAGTGCCGGCGAATGCTGCAACTTATGCTTTAGATGCCAAAAATGCTGTAGGTGGTGCTTTTAACTTGAATGCTGGAGGTATAAAATTTCCTAATGCAGCCTCTGTTTTACAACTGCAATCTTCCGCTCCGGCAGGGAGCGATACTACTATAAATTTAAATGGAAATTTAGACCCGGGAGCTGCTGGTAGCGGTATAGTTGCAATAACTGCCATTAATACCGGTGAAACTCTGAAAATAGCTGGCGCAGGAACTTTAGGTATTGTCGGACCGGGTAATACTTTAAATAGCATAACCTTTGCAGGAGCGGGTAATATCACGGTCGTACCAACAATTAACACCGCAAATGCTATTTCTACAGGTATAACAGGCGCTTTAACTTTAGGTAATGTTAACGCCGGTATCAATTTTACGGCTGCTACCAACCTTACGGTAAATAATGTTACCGGTAACATAGATTTTAAAGGTCAAACTGCCGCTGCTCTTAATCTTACGGCTAATTCAACAATTAACGGTACGGTAGATAGTACTGTAGGTGTTGGCGGTAAGTTAAACCTAGCAGCGAATACTACGGTCACCGGAGTAATAGGGACAACGAACGCGCTCACGGCTGTAAATTTTAACGGAGCAGATATTAATTTAACTGCGGCCTCTGATGCCAATCTTTTCACTGTTAGCGGCGGAGCTACCGCCACGGCGGGCGGTTTGATGACCGGAGCCGTGAATTACGCGGGAGCAGGTACGTTAACCGTACAAAATGGTATTAAGGGAGCGGTAACCAGTACTGCCGGGGGTAATGAAATATTAACTATTGACGGCGGAAATGTTACGGGGACTATCGGTGTCGGTGGTGCTATAAACTTAGTAAATATCGGCGCGAATCCAGTTATTTTCGGAGCAAGTGTATTCGCAAATACAGTAGCACTAACAGATAATGCCTCCGCTCTTACTCTTGGAAATAACGTAGCATTGACGGGAGTGGTAACTACTGCTAATGCAAATAACGGAATATTGACTTTTAATCCGGGGAGTAGTGTCTCAGGTACTATAGGCGGTGTGGGTGCTGCACTTGCCCAAGTAGATATATTAGGAGCGGCTGCTTTCGGAGCGAATGTATGGGCTAATGCAGTACAACTAACAGACGGACTTTCAGTCCTTACACTTAATAATGCAACAGTAAACGGGGCAATAACTAACACAAGCGGTAATAATAATAGCGGTATACTTATATTAAATCCCGGTAGTAGTGTTAACGGTATTATCGGAGCTAATGCAGCCGCTTTAGCTGCAGTAAATATAGGAGCAGGTGCGGCTAGTTTTGGAGAGGATGTTTTTTCCAAGGTTGTGGCTCTAACAAACGGGCTTTCAGTCCTTACACTTAATAACGGCGTAACGGTAAATGGGGCAATAACTACCGCAGCTAATAATAACGGAAGTTTAACTTTCACTGGAAATAGTAGCGTTACGGGAACTATTGGTGCTAATGGAGCTGCTTTAAATACTGTTACTTTTGACGGTGTTACCACTTTAGCACAGCCTTCTTTTTCTCAGACTTTTACAGTTAATAATGGTGCAAATGTCACATCGGCAGCGGCAGCAGTGATAAACGGCAATGTAACTATTATGGGGAATGGTATACTGAATGCAAGTGCAGCAGATGCGGGAGTTGTAGGTAATGTTGCAGCCGGCAGCGGGCAGTTTACCGGTCCTGTAGACGGTAATGGCTCAGTAGCCGGTGGTACGTTTAAGGGAAATGTGACAGGTAGTGCAACAATAGCCGGTGGTGTTTTCACAGGAAATGCAAATAGCGTAGTAATATCCGGCGGACAGTTTATTGGTGATGTTGTTACCACCGTTAATTTTACAGGGGTAGGTACCGTAGATACTACTAACGTTGGAGGAACAATAGATTTTGGTGGATCTGACGGTACGGTAACTGTTAATGATACCGGTACTTTAGCAACCGTTACTAGTAATAGTGCAGCGGCAGCAGGTAATTTGGCATTTTTAGGAGGCGGAACGGTTACAGGGAAAGTAAGCAATATAGGTACGATTACCGTTAATGGTGTTAATAAGATCATTAACTTCCAACAAGATGTATCAGCTGCTTCTCTTACTTTTGCCAATGCAAGTACGGCAAATTTACAAGGATCGCTTACTACAGGTAATGTTGATTTCGGTGTCGGCGGCGGTACCCTAGAATTTTCCGGTCTTGTCGGCGGCGTTAATCCTGCTAATTATACTTTTGACAGTACAGTAGCAAATGGGAATACCGGTATCTTAGCCGTTAACACTACGCTCATTGCTACCAATGCAGATATCGGAAAAGTAAAGACGATTAATATAGGCGCAGGTAAAATATTTACCGTCGATGCAAGTGCCGGAGCGGTTAATCTTCTACAAGCAAATGGAAGCACTATTACATTCGGTAATGCAAATTCAGTATTTGGATTAACTACTAACACGGCGCAAACGGTAACTTTTAATAATAGTTTAAACGGTGGAGCCGGTAATACGGGAATAGTTAATTTGAACGGTAACGGTAATACTTTAACCCTTGCAGGTAATACAGGCGTTGAAACACTTGGCGGTGCTAATACACTTGCAGTGCTTAATGTTAGCGGCAATGTTACAATTTCAGGAGCTGCCGGTACTACTAAACTCGATGTTAGTAAAACAACTATACTTAACCTCGCTCCTGCTTCCGTATTTACCGATCAAAGCCTTACTTCGGCAACAGTGGGTGCTATTAATATAGGTGATAATACGGGTTTTGCAACTTATGCTCTTGATGCTGTTAATGCACCGATGGCGCCAGCAGTTCCACCACTCCTCCCGGCAGGTCGCCAATTTGATCTTACGGCTAAGGTTAATTTTGCAAATCCCGCATCAATATTAAAGCTGCAGTCTACGGCACCCTCCGGTATAAATTCTATAGTTAGCCTGCTAGGGGATTTTGATCCAGGAGCCACTGGTGGTATAGTTGAATTAAATTCTGCCAATAAAGGTGCTAATCTTATAATAGATGATCGAGGGTTTACTTTTGGTACTGCGGCTCATCCATTAAAGCAGTTAACTTTTTCCGGTCAAGGAGCGATTGCTATAGTAGCAAAAACTTTTACTCCGGAAATCCTGTTAAATATAGCTGAAATAGGTCTTACCAACGTAACTTCAAATATTACATATGCTGCCAATACCCAATTTGGAGTTGGAAGTATTACCGGTAATATGGACTTTGCAAATCAAGCAGGTACCGCAATCTTTGCCAGTGCAGCAGTAGAAGTTGGAGGGACCGCACAAATTACCGGAAATATAACCAGTACCGGCGGACCTAACGGTACCGTAGTGTTTATGGACAACGGTATAATAGGTGGGACGGTTACGAATCTCGCAATGTTAAAAGCAGGTGCGGATGGTAGCATAGTAAGATTTAATACCGGCGGTAATATGTCTATCAGCGAAATCCAAGGAATAGGAACCGGTACAATACTATTTGCTCAAGCTACCCCTACTGACTTAGAAGGCGTGGTCAACCAAACAGGAGGTACAGCGGTTGATTTAGTATTCCCAAGCGGTGGTAGTATTAGCGGTGATGTCGGTAGTGCTAATAATCCTATCGGTACTATAACCGCACAAACCGGTTTATTAATTTTAGAGGGTAAAGTTACAGGGGATACTGCCTTTATGATAGATGGGGCAACTATTCAGTTTAACGATGATGTAAATATAGGTCTTGAAAGATTAGCTACCCCTAATGCTTTAAGGACACCGGTAGCTTTAGCTGTAGCTCCAATAGACCCTGATTTTATACTTAATAGTCCGAATCCTGAAACTAATAGTAAACCTGTGGGAAGCCAAGGAGCAGTATCAATACAAATAAATGGCAATGATGTAACGTTTACTAACGATGTAATAAATATCTCAAATATTGACTTTACCTCTCCTCAAGGTGTTACTGCTACTTTTGCATCTCAAAATGCTATAGTAGGCGGTGCTACTACTAATGCGAATCGCCTTCATACCATCGCCATATCCGGTGATTTAACAACAGGTACTTTGCCGTTTGGTTCAGACTCAAATCACCTTAAAACCGTTCAGTTTAACGGCGTAGATGGTAAAATCACTATTGATAGCCAAGATTTCTATTCTAGTATAACAACCAAAACTAATAATCAAGGCAGTGCAATATTTAATGCTAATAACGGCTTTACCGATGATTTAGGCGGTGAGAATTTAAGTCTTAAACTAGTTCAGTTCAGTAGTAATAAAGGCACGGTAAAAGGGGATACCTATGCTAAAGATATTACTATTGATGTCGGTAAATCAGCTGTATTTACCGGTTATAACAGTAGAAGTTTAGATATACCTGCAGCAACCGTCGGCGGCGTTAAAGTTCCAAGAGCAACAACAAAATTTAATTATAAAACAAAAGTCGTTTCAGATAATTTCAAAGGCAGCAGCAACTCTTCGGCGGAATACACTAATGCCGTACTGCTGCAAGCACCGATTAACGGTGGAAGTCATAAATTCGATGATGATGTATGGCTACAAAAAGCGGTAACAGGTACTAACAATATTACTTTTGCACCGAAGAAAACTGCTTTCATCCAATCGGATTTAGGAGCAAGTACCATAGTTGCCGATCAAGCAACGATGATGTTTACCGGAGATAACGCTAGCGTAAATGTCGGGGGTAATATATCGGGTAGTAATATCACTTTTGACCTTGGTAATAACAAAATTATCTATACAGGTAACGCTGCTCCGACCGGTGAGCTTACTATTAATGTCTTATATGATACAGTAAATAGCGGGGTAGAGAATAATACCGATAGCGGTAATATAGTTATAGCAAATGGAGCAAATATTGACTTATCCGGCGTAACTGCACTTAAAGTATTGTTAACGGCTGCTTCTAATCCGGCTAGCATAAGTGCAAATAGTGCTTACCCTATAATTACTTCATTATCAGGTAATGGAATAACCGTAGGAAATGCTGCGAATCTTCCATTTAACGTTACCGCTAATGAAGGGGTGTTTGTAAGATGGGTTATTAATGCCAGTTCCTTTATACTTTATCCTATAGAAACTACCGGTGATATAACTGTAGATAATATAATTAAAAATATAATTACTGCTCCTCCCGGAACAGATGCAGCAAAAGTTGCTAACGTAATAGTAAATACACCTATCGGTCAAAGAAAAGTTGTAGTTGATCATTTAATACCGATAATTGAACGCCCTTCAATTACAATACATAAAATAACACAAATTAACCATCCGTTCATTATACCGGAAACTCCGATTATCGGTCCAATTGGGGGGTATAGTCCATCGGTTCCTGTAACCGGCGGCGGCGTAGTAGGAGTAGGTCCAAACGGTCCTGCAGTAGTAGGTACCGGCCCGGCAACAGGAGGCAGTGTAATAGGCGGTACATTTACGCCGAGCGGTCCTGCGGTAGTAGGTACCGGTCCAAATGGTCCCGGTACCGGCGGAGTAGTAGGAGTAGGTCCAAACGGTACTGTAGTAGTAGGTACCGGTCCGGCAGCTGGTGGCAGTGTAATAGGCGGTACATTTACGCCGAGCGGTCCTGCGGTAGTAGGTACCGGTCCAAACGGTCCCGGTACAGGCGGAGTAGTAGGAGTAGGTCCAAACGGTCCTGCAGTAGTAGGTACCGGTCCGGCAGCTGGTGGCAGTGTAATAGGCGGTACATTTACGCCGAGCGGTCCTGCGGTAGTAGGTACCGGTCCGGCAGCTGGTGGCAGTGTAATAGGCGGCACATTTACGCCGAGCGGTCCTGCGGTAGTAGGTACCGGTCCAAACGGCCCCGGTACAGGCGGAGTAGTAGGAGTAAATCCTAACGGTCCTGCAGTAGTAGGTACCGGTCCGGCAACAGGAGGCAGTGTAATAGGCGGCACATTTACGCCGAGTGGTCCTGCGGTAGTAGGTACAGGTCCAAACGGCCCCGGCACAGGTGGCGTAGTAGGAGTAGGTCCAAACGGTCCTGCAGTAGTAGGTACCGGTCCGGCAGCTGGTGGCAGTGTAATAGGCGGTACATTTACGCCGAGCGGTCCTGCGGTAGTAGGTACCGGTCCAAATGGTCCCGGCACCGGCGGATATAGCCCATCAGCTCCTGGCGGTTCTACAGGTGGTACATCAGTAAACGGTCCGGCTAGCGTAGGAAGTTCAGTTACTCCCGGTGGTAGTAATTATACTCCATCAATCGGTTCCGGCAGTACATCAGTAAACGGTCCGGCTAGCGTAGGAAGTTCAGTTACTCCCGGTGGTAGTAATTATACTCCATCAATCGGTTCCGGCAGTACATCAGTAAACGGTCCGGCTAGCGTAGGAAGTTCAGTTAATCCTGGTGGTAGTAATTATACTCCATCAATCGGTTCCGGCAGTACATCAGTAAACGGTCCGGCTAGCGTAGGAAGTTCAGTTAATCCTGGTGGTAGTAATTATACTCCATCAATCGGTTCCGGCAGTACATCAGTAAACGGTCCGGCTAGCGTAGGAAGTTCAGTTAATCCTGGTGGTAGTAATTATACTCCATCAATCGGTTCCGGCAGTACATCAGTAAACGGTCCGGCTAGCGTAGGAAGTTCAGTTAATCCTGGTGGTAGTAATTATACTCCATCAATTGGCTCCGGCAGTACATCAGTAAACGGTCCTGCTAGCGTAGGAAGTTCAGTTACTCCTGGTGGTAGTAATTATACTCCATCAATCGGTTCCGGCAGTACATCAGTAAACGGTCCGGCTAGCGTAGGAAGTTCAGTTACTCCCGGTGGTAGTAATTATACTCCATCAATCGGTTCCGGCAGTACATCAGTAAACGGTCCGGCTAGCGTAGGAAGTTCAGTTACTCCCGGTGGTAGTAATTATACTCCATCAATCGGTTCCGGCAGTACATCAGTAAACGGTCCGGCTAGCGTAGGAAGTTCAGTTAATCCTGGTGGTAGTAATTATACTCCATCAATTGGCTCCGGCAGTACATCAGTAAACGGTCCTGCTAGCGTAGGAAGTTCAGTTACTCCTGGTGGTAGTAATTATACTCCATCAATCGGTTCCGGCAGTACATCAGTAAACGGTCCGGCTAGCGTAGGAAGTTCAGTTACTCCCGGTGGTAGTAATTATACTCCATCAATCGGTTCCGGCAGTACATCAGTAAACGGTCCGGCTAGCGTAGGAAGTTCAGTTACTCCCGGTGGTAGTAATTATACTCCATCAATCGGTTCCGGCAGTACATCAGTAAATGGTCCGGCTAGCGTAGGAAGTTCAGTTACTCCCGGTGGTAGTAATTATACTCCATCAATCGGTTCCGGCAGTACATCAGTAAATGGTCCGGCTAGCGTAGGAAGTTCGGTTACTCCCGGTGGTAGTAATTATACTCCATCAATCGGTTCCGGCAGTACATCAGTAAACGGTCCTGCTAGCGTAGGAAGTTCAGTTAATCCTGGTGGTAGTAATTATACTCCATCAATCGGTTCCGGCAGTACATCAGTAAACGGTCCGGCTAGCGTAGGAAGTTCAGTTACTCCCGGTGGTAGTAATTATACTCCATCAATCGGTTCCGGCAGTACATCAGTAAACGGTCCGGCTAGCGTAGGAAGTTCAGTTACTCCTGGTGGTAGTAATTATACTCCATCAATCGGTTCCGGCAGTACATCAGTAAACGGTCCGGCTAGTGTAGGCAGTTCAGTTAATCCCGGTGGTAGTAATTATACTCCATTCGGTAATAATGTCGGTACATCGGCTACAAGTCCATCAGCTGCAACTATAGGAAGTTCCGGTAATAGTAATATTCCGGCAGCTTCTACAAATTCTGTAGGTAGTAATGCCGTCGGAGGTTCTTCTACAAATACCAATAATAGTAGTGCCGGTAATAGTAGAGTAGGCGGTAGCTCCGGTAGCAATATGCCGATTATTGAGACAGGTAAAGATAGTAGTATTGGCAGTAGCGGCAATAGCAGTGGCGTAAGTTCCGGCGCAGCAAGTACGGGAGCTACAACTACTAACCCCAATGACGGCTTTGATGCAGCAAGAGGTAATACGAATGCCGGTACTAAAGAGGTTTCTGATAGAACTTCTAAAATTAGAGATGCCGAAAATGCTCCGGATACTATACCTTCAGAGCAAGATCAAGGTGTTTCTCGAAAAAGAGGGGCAGCTGTCGGTGCCGGTGATTGTGATAGTAATGAAATTATTTATGGTCTATGGGGTGCTCCTTATTTCGGTAAAGCTACCCAAAAGCAGCAAAATAATCTTATGGGTTATAAAGCAAAATCCGCAGGTGGATCGATCGGGGTTGATACTTTAATAAATGATAATATAGTAGTTGGAGCCGCTTATACGAAAGTTGATACTAAGTTAAATTACCAAGGTGCTAAAGCCGGTAATCATACTAAGGTTAACACGGATATGTTCTCTGCATACGGTTTATATAACTTTATAAATAATTGGTTTGTAGAGGGTATAACCTCGTATTCACGTAGTATAATCAAAACTAACGAGATACGTAATATAATAAACGGCACGGAAACGGCTCACGGTAAATATCGCTCTTATTCTTATAGCGGTCAAGTAGTCGGAGGATATAATTATTTATGGAACGAAACAACCTTGTCGCCAATGTTTGGGCTTAGACTTGCTAAAATAAAAGACTCCGGTTATCATGAATTCGGTACGTCATTCCAGAACTTAACTATTAAGAAGCGCCAATATAACAAGGTTGAAGGAATAGCGGGCGGAGAAATTAAAACCACCTTCTATAAAGGAGAATTTTTAATAAGACCGCAAGTACATGCCTTTATTAATTACGACTTTAAAGGTAAAACGCCGCCGATCATTGCCGAGCTTAACGGACTTACCGATCCGTTGACTGTGCCTACGCCGAAAGCTACTAAAATGCTATATGATTTGGGTGCAGGCGTTGAGTTTAAGAAAGGTAGAATGGAGTACGGTTTGCACTACGGTTTGAACCTTGCAAAAAAATACCAAGCTCAGAGTGGTACGATCAAAATTAAAGTTAATCTTTAATTAAAACGCCAAACTAGATTAGGATAAGATTTAATCTTATCCTAATCTAGTACTCGATGAACTTGAAAATGTTGCGTGGATACCAGTATTGTCATTGCGAGGAGGCAATGCCCGCGTGGATACCCTAAACGTCATTGCGAGCGACCAAAGGCGTTGTTGCATGGCTCGAATTTTTGCAAAGTGTTCCGGTGTCATGCCGTGGCTTGACCACGGCATCCAGTCTTTTTATTAAGGTTTTTCTGGATACCGTGGTCAAGCCCACTAGTGTACGAACGTTTAAATAAAGAGGTAAAAATTCTGTCATTCCGTGGCTACGACCACTTCAGTCCAGCTTATAATATCATAAAAAGATTCTAAAATAAGTCTAATATGGCTTTATTTTCCTGGATGCCGTGATCAAGTCACGGCATGACACAGCCTTTTTTCAACGTTCGTACAGTAGTGGGTCAAGCCACGGTATGACACCGTACTTATAATAACCATAATACGGAAATTATTAGCCATGCAACAACGCCTCCAGTCGCTCGCAATGATGATTTCGGATATTATTCCCATCTACGTAACAATGTCGTTTCTCGCAATAACAAACTAACGAGTCGGTTCGTCTAGATGATTTTTTTCATAATTTTCGTGCCGTTCTTGTGCTTCAATGCACAATGTGGCAACAGGTCGTGCTTGTAGTCGTTTTATGCCGATCGGCTCACCTGTTTCTTCACAATAACCGTAGTCTTTATTTTCTATACGTAATAAAGCGTCTTCTATTTTATCAAGTAATTTTCGATATCTGTCTCTTGTGCGAAGTTCAAAAGCCGTATCTGTTTCAATCGAAGCTCGATCGTTAAAATCGGGTTCGTTCCAATTTTCTTCTTTAAGATGGTTTAAAGTTTCTCGTGATTCACCTAATAACGAATCTTTCCACTCTAAAAGTTTTTGTCTAAAATATTCTAGTTGCAAAGGGTTCATATATTCCTCTTCTTTAGAAGGGGTGTAACCTGATGGTAATATAAGTTTAGGCATATTAATTTCTCGATACTAAAACTTTAAAATAATATAATGGATAACTTAAAATTAAAGCAAGAAGTTTATGTTAATTTAAGATATTTTTCTTTTTTAATAGGATGGGAAACGTTATATACCGCTTCTAAATGCTTAATATTCGTTTTAGTATAACTTTGGGTAGTAGATAAGCTTTTATGTCCCAACAATTCTTGAATAGAGCGCAAATCAGCGCCGTTTTCAAGTAAATGAGACGCAAAGCTGTGTCTAAATGAGTGCGCCGTTAAATATTCCGGTAGACCGTAAAAACGTCTCAATTTAATAAGTTCGCGATTAAAAACAGGAGGTTGCAATTTTTTGCCTTGTTTTCCTCTAAATATTGATTCCTGATCATGTAACTCATAAGGTAATAATTTTAAATATTCTTCAATTAAGCTGCGAACCATGGGTAACCATGGAATAACTCTTTCTTTATTGCCTTTGCCTACTATCTTAATAAAATCTAAATTTTGCAGGTGAATTTTAGTAATAGATAATGCTTCGGAAATTCTTAAACCTGAAGCATAAATAAGAATAAGAAGTGCCTTATTTCTAAGTTCCAACCACTCAATATTAGTAAATTCATTAATATGTTCAAGTGATATAATAGTATCGTCTTGTGATAAAGCTTTAGGTAATAATTTATTTTTTTTAGGATTTTTAACGGAAAAAATAATATGACAATTTATATGAATTGTCTTTTCTAAAAATTTATAAAAATTTTTTACGGCAGATAAGCCCCTAGCAATAGAAGAAACGACAAAATTATCACACTGCCTTTTTGATAACCAACTTCGTATAAACCTTATATCTGTCTCTTGTATATGATTAATAGTTACTAATTCCGAATTATAGTAATTCATAAATTCAAGAAAGTGTTTAAGGTCGTTATTATAGGCAATTATAGTATGATCAGAATAATTTTTTTGTAATTTAAGATATTTCTGCCATTTGTCTATTAGCTCTTTAGTTTGAATATCCAGTAGCATTATTAAATCTTCAATAATTTGGTAATTTACCATTTTAACATAAAATAATAAATTTTACTAAATTATAAATTTTTATGTCTAATAAAAGTCTAACTGTTATTGACTCGTATTTTTATAAATGTTAGCATAAATTTATACGGTTTACGTTTGCTTAACGTAAATCTTGTAGGCTAAAATTCTTTATTAATACTTATGTATAAAGTAAAACAATATTTTTAGGAGAAAGGCAATGTTAAATAATACACAATTTTTGGATATGATGAAATCTTATATGAATCCGGAGGCTTATATGAGTTCCATAAAAAATATACCTAATGTCGATCTTTCGTCTGTTACAGGGACTATACAAAGAGCTATGAATATTTTTACGACGACCAACCAAATAGCTATTGAAAGCATGCAGACGCTAATTAAAAAAAATTCCGAGATTTTACAAAGTAACGTTAATAATATTGTGAATTCTACTAAAGAAGCAATGAATTCCGGAGATATTAAACAAGCAGCGGATTGTCATCAACAATGTTTAAAATCAGTTTATGAAACATCTATAAATAATGCAAAAGAACTAGCAAATATTGCTTATGAATCTTCTGCAAAAATATTAGAAGCCGTAAATAAAAATGTTGCCGAGAATGTACATCATGCAGCTGAAAATGTGCAAAAGAAAAAATAATAATAGCTAAGGTGTTATTGTGTGGATAGGTTAAAGCATGTTCTATGTCATTCCCGCAAAAGCGGGAATCCAGACTTTCTCACCTTGTCATGCTGAACTTGTTTCAGCATCTATTGGTTTTGTTGCATGGCTCTAGAAAAGTGCTGTATGTCATTCTAGCTAAAGGCGGGAATCTAGAAAAAATACTTTTAAGTCATCCTGAATTTATTTCAGGATATACTACAAGAGATGCTGAAACAAGTTCAGCATGACAAGAATGGATTCCCGCCTACGCGGGAATGACACCAACAACGCTTGTTCAGGCCACGGGGTGACAATAAGCATTATATTCTTCAAGATTCAATATTTGTGCAGATTTAATTGTCGTTTCCGTGTGTGACGTTAAAAGAATGATCCCGCCGCTATTTGCTTTCATAACAATCAAATTATTTAATAAATCTCGGTTCTCTTTGCTTAAGTGAGTCTCTACTTCATCCAATAACCATAAATCCGATTGACAAGCAATAAGCCTTGCTAACGCCACTGTCTTCTGCATGCCTTTAGAGAGTTTATAGCATTTCTCATTTAACAACTCATATAATTTAAAATAATGTATTGCTGCCTCAAGTGTTTCAGGTGAGTTATAAATTTCCGACCAAAATTTAAGATTATCAAAAACAGTCATTTCAGCTTTTAAACCTAAATTATGACCTATATAGTTGCAGTAAGGTTTTTCTATAAGGCTGCAATTTACATTCTTATAATAAATATTCCCGTTAGTCGGCTGCATAATATTTGCAATCATTTTAAGAAGAGAAGTTTTTCCGGAGCCGTTTGCTCCTTGCACGCAAATAATAGAAGAGGGTAAAAAGGTAATGCTCAAATTGAACAAATTTCTTTGCTCTATATTAAATATTAGCTGATGAAATGAGAGCATTAATATATTTATGAATTATATGGTTTAGCTTAAACTTAAGGCAATTCTAAGAGCTTTTTCAACTTCTATAATCTCAGCTCTATTTAATCTAGCAATAAAGCTACCTAGTCTAATTTTATCTATAGTCCTAATTTGATCAGTTAATGCTTTTGCTTCTTTATTATTTATTGTTATTTTTGCTTCAAAATGATAAAGATTATTGGTATTTGAAGTGATAGGAATAACTACTATTCTACTTGATATCTTGTTTTGAGTGTTATTAGAGATAACTATTGCCGGTCTTGTTTTATTAATTTCAGTACCAATAGTCGGATCAAGAGTTACCCAATAAACATCGCCTCTATTAACTTCTTTATTTCGGATCAAAATCATCTACTATAGCATCCCA